>QIHT01000072.1 GCA_003229115.1 Gammaproteobacteria bacterium
CAGTTTAATATCAGGCTAACGCCAAGTGAGACAGTCGTGCGCGTCGATATTTTAGAACTGGACGGCGAGCCGGCTGAAAGCGTGTTGGCAGAGCAGTTGCGTAAAGGCTTGGTGCTAGAACTGCGTTAACGTATTCAGTAAATTCACCAAAAGAAAATTATTTGCCGCGAAGGACGCAAAAGGCGCGAAGTAAAACCAATAATTAGTTTTTTTTGCGCCTTTTGCGTCCTTCGCGGCTAAAAAGCTTTTAAAGTTTTTGACTATCCGTAAAGCAAGTTCGAAACGACAACCCAAAAAAACTCTGCGTGCTTCGTGACTAAAAGATGTTTTAAGGTTTGCGTTTATCTTTTTCGATCAGGGCGTAAGCCGAGTGGTTATGAATCGACTCAAAATTTTCTGATTCAACCGTGTACGCCAGTACGCGATCATCCTGATTGAGTCTGGCAGCAACATCACGCACCATGTCTTCGACAAACTTTGGATTGTCATAAGCGCGCTCAGTGACGACTTTTTCATCGGGGCGTTTCAGTAAACCGTAGAGTTCACAGGAGGCTTCCTGTTCAACGATATCGATGAGCTCTTCAATCCAGACAAACTCTTCTGTGCAAATGTCGATCGTGACGTGTGATCTCTGATTGTGTGCGCCACGATCTGAAATCTTTTTAGAGCATGGGCACAGGCTGGTCACCGGAACCACAACTTTTACATTCACCGTGTTTACGTGATTAGTTTGCACGCCTATCAGTGAAACTTCGTAATCGAGCAGACTTTCTACACCCGAGGCGGGTGCTTTCTTGTTGACGAAATAGTGGAATGTCATTTCGATGTGGCCGCATTCTGCGTCCAGCCGATGGGTCATTTCCGAGAGCATGGATTTAAATGATTCAACCGTGATTTCCCAGTCGTGATTATTTAAAATTTCCACGAAACGTGACATGTGCGTGCCTTTGAAATCATGCGGCAGATCGACGTACATGTTGAAGTTGGCAACCGTGTGCTGAATATGACCGGAACGGTCTTTGACCTGCACCGGATGGCGTATATCCTTGATGCCCACTTTGTTGATGGCGATAGCGCGATGGTCGTGACTGCTTTGTACATCCGGCATATCAGCGACAGTCGTGGGTTTGGCTTCAATAGTTTCGGACATCTTATTTATCCTCTTCGCTATAGCGTACGCAGGCGCGGTCAGTTTCCCATAAAGTGACGGCGCTTACTGTAATGCTGTTACTGTTTAATCGTTTAGATATCTCGCGATACATATAAGCGGCGATATTCTCAGCAGTCGGGTTAATTTCGGTAAAAGGTTCTAGCTCATTGAGGTAGCGGTGGTCCATCTCATCACCTACTTCATTGGCCGCATTTTTCATCTTTTTGAAGTCTACACCCATACCGACTTCATCGAGAGAGGTAGCGATGGCTTCCAGTTCAACTTTCCAGTTGTGTCCGTGCATACGGCTGCAAGCACCCGGATACCCTCTTAAAGTATGCGCTGAAGCGAATTCGGTTACCACTTTCAGCTGGTAGCTTACGGCCATGGTTTTTGTCTTGAATACTTGAGTAAAACAGTAGGTTATTTTATCTGAATCGGCTTATATTAGCAATTCGTCATCTACATGATGAAGGATGCTCTGCAACAGGCCTTTTGCGTCCAGACCCCAGTTAGAAAGCATCTCCTGTTGCCCGCCCTGTTCCACATATTCATCCGGAAAGCCCAGATGCAGGGTATTGATGTTGATGGATTGTGCGTCCAGATATTCGCTGACCGCACTGCCAGCCCCACCTGCGATGGCGTTTTCCTCGATGGTGACGATGAGTTCGTGGTTTTTGGCGATGGCTGAAATCAGGCTTTCGTCCAGCGGTTTGACGAAGCGCATATTGATGAGTGTCGCATCCAGCTTGTCAGCAACTTCGCGGGCAGTTTCCAGCAAAGGTCCGAACACCAGTAGCGCAATTTTTTTACCGTCGCGACAGCGACAGGCTTTACCGAAATCGATGGCTTTGAGTTCTTTGCCCGGTATTTTACCCGCGCCGGTGCCACGTGGGTAGCGCACGGCGGTGGGCCCGTCGTGTAAAAAAGCCGTGGTCAGCATGGCGCGAGTCTCGCTCTCATCCGCCGGTGTCATGATCACCATGTTGGGTATGCATCGCAAAAAACTGATGTCGTAGGCACCGGTATGGGTTGGGCCATCGGCGCCGACAATGCCGGCACGATCAAGCGCGAACACCACCGGCAGGTTTTGCAGGGCAACATCATGAATCAACTGGTCGTATGCACGTTGCAGGAAGGTCGAATAAATAGCGACAACGGGTTTCAAACCATCACAGGCCATGCCTGCCGCCAGCGTCACTGCATGTTGCTCGGCGATGCCGACATCAAAATACCGTTGCGGAAATTTTTTCGAAAACTCAACCAGCCCGGAACCTTCACGCATGGCCGGTGTGATGCCAACCAGGCGTTCGTCTTCAGCGGCCATGTCGCATAACCATCTGCCAAAAATTTCGGTAAAACTGGGTGAGGTTTTATCGGGTTTATTTTTAGATTCACCGGTTGAAGTATCAAACGAACTGACACCATGATATTTGCCCGGGTCATCTTCGGCTGGAAAATAACCTTTACCTTTTTTTGTGACGACATGGAGAAACCGCGGGCCTTTTTGATGAGACAGGTTAGCCAGGGTGGTGACCAGTGTATCGAGATCATGCCCATCGACCGGTCCAAAATAATTAAAACCCAGTTCTTCAAAAAGCGTACCCGGTGCAACCATGCCTTTGACGTGTTCTTCTGCGCGGCTGGCAAGCTCTCTCATGCCACCCGGAAAATGGTCTAGCAGGCGTTTTCCGCCTTCGCGTACCGAAGAAGCTAACTGGCCGGATAATATTCTTGTCAGATGATTATTCAGACCACCGACATTTTCCGAGATAGACATATCATTATCATTGAGAATCACCAGCAAGTCGGCATCACTATCACCCGCATGATTCAATGCTTCAAATGCCATGCCCCCGGTTAAGGCGCCATCACCGATAATCGCCACGGTTTTTCTGTTTGAGCCGGTTTGTTGTGCGGCGATACTCATGCCGAGTGCGGCACTGATGGAAGTGCTGGAGTGTCCGGTACCAAAAGTATCGTATTCGCTTTCTGATCTTTTTGGAAAACCGGCAAGGCCACCTTTCTGTCGCAAACTTTTCATTTTCTCACGTCTACCGGTGAGAATTTTATGCGGATAGGTCTGATGTCCGACATCCCAGACAAGTCTGTCTTCAGGGGTGTTGAAAACATAATGCAGAGCGATGGTTAATTCGACGGTGCCCAGCCCTGCCGATAAATGCCCGCCTGTGCTGGATAAACTTTTAAGCAGGTAGGCGCGTAATTGCTGAGCGAGCGCCGGTAACTGGTTCTCGGGTATGTTGCGCAGGTCTTTAGGGGAATCAATGGATTCGAGCAAAGGCCAGTTGGAGTTTACGTTGTCGCCCATGGTTAACCTGGATTAAAAATCTCTTTCGACGATGTAGGCTGAGAGCTGGCGTAAAGTATCTGCGCGTTCACCCATCGGTTTAATGTGTTTCAAGGCCAGCTCGTGTTGTTCCAGTGCGAGTTGCTTCGAAGCTTCCAGTCCGAGTATGGCAGGGTAGGTGGGTTTTTGCTGTTCCTGATCCGAGCCCTGGGGTTTGCCCAGAGTTTCGGTGTCGCTGATGACATCAAGAATGTCATCCTGAATTTGGAAAGACAGTCCGATGCAACGCGAATAATTATTCAGCATGTTGAGTTCAGATTCGTTGATATCCGGTTTACACATGGCACCGAGTAAAATACTGCCGCGAATCAGTGCGCCAGTTTTTAACTGGTGCATGGCTTCGAGTTGTTCCAGCGTCAAGGTTTTGCCGACAGAAGCTAAATCCATGGCCTGTCCACCCGCCATGCCACGAGCACCGCTGGCCTGGGTCAGTAGTTTCAGCATCCGGAGTCGGTGAGAATCCGGCAAGGTGGTGCAGGTTTTATCAGTCAATATTTCGTATGCCAGCGCCTGTAGTGCGTCGCCCGCCAGAATAGCGGTGGCTTCATCAAACGCCTTGTGACAGGTGGGTTGCCCGCGGCGTAAATCGTCATCATCCATGGCGGGTAAATCATCGTGGATCAGGGAATAGGCATGAATCATTTCAACCGCGCAGGCGGGCGCGTCCAGAGTGCCTTCTTCTACTCCCATGGTAGCACCGGCGGCATAGACCATGATCGGCCGTATGCGTTTGCCACCGCCGACCACTGAGTAGCGCATGGCTTCGGCCAGGTTATGTTCCGGCGGATCTTCTACCGGCAGGCATTTATTCAGTGCAATATTGACGCGCTGCTGGCAATGTTCCAGATAGGTTTGAAAGTGACCTTGATTGGGCATTATTCATCCAGATCGAAGTCTTTTTCCAGAAGTTTGCCGTTTTTCTCGACAAGTTCCTGCACTTTAAGCTCAGCTTTCTGCAAAGCCTGCTGGCATTCAGTGGTCAGACCAATGCCTTTTTCGAAGTGTTTGAGTGAGTCTTCCAGGCTGAGATCGCCCTGTTCCATGTCTTCCACCAGGGCTTCGAGATCGGATAATGCTTTTTCAAAATTCAGTGTTTTTTTGGCCATGGCCGTGCCTTAAACAAGTGGGGGCGATAAGTTAGCTGTTATACGGGTTGATGGCAAGTCGCGAGGGTGGGCATTGCTCGTCATTTCACAGGTACTTATTTTGCCACAGAGTACACAAGAAGGTCTTTTTGAATAAAAATGTAGGAGCGGCTTTAGCCGCGAATGTACAATTTGTACCCAATAATTGTTCGCGGCTAAAGCCGCTCCTACGTTTGAAACAGGTAATTTTTTCCTCTGTGTGCTCTGTGTGCTCTGTGGCTAGAAAAGATTTTTTAGCTTATCGAAATAGCTGTTTCCATTAACTCGCTGATACGCTGAACCGGATGGAGAGTTAAACCTTCGATTGCCTCGTTTTTTCGCGGCATATTAGCTTTGGGAATAATGGCTTGTTTAAAACCATGTTTGGCAGCTTCGCGTAAACGATCCTGACCATTGGACACCGGGCGTATTTCACCGGCAAGGCCAATTTCACCAAAGGTGAAAACGTCGGTCGGTAGCGGGCGATCTCTGAAACTGGATAAAGCGGCCAGCATCAGCGCGGTGTCGGCGCTGGTTTCGGTCAGGCGAACACCACCAACCACGTTAATGAATACATCCTGATCATACATGGCGATACCAGCGTGGCGATGCATCACCGCGAGCAACATATTGAGCCGGTTGGGGTCCATACCCAGGCTGACACGTCGCGGGTTCGAACCGTGGCTCTCATCCACCAGTGCCTGCACTTCGATGAGCAGGGGGCGGCTGCCTTCGCGTGTCACGGTAATAATACTGCCGGGTACGGGTTTTTCATGGCGTGACAGAAAAATAGCCGAAGGATTGTTGACCGCTTTTAATCCTTGTTCGGTCATGGCAAACACGCCCAGTTCATTGACCGCGCCGAAGCGATTTTTAACCGCGCGTATCATGCGATAACGTTCACCGGGGTCGCCTTCAAAATAGAGCACGGTATCAACCATGTGTTCGAGTACACGAGGCCCGGCGAGGGTGCCTTCTTTAGTCACATGGCCGACAAGAAACAGTGCAGTGCCGGTGTGTTTGGCAAAACGCACTAACTGCGCGGCGCTTTCACGAACCTGTGCCACGGAGCCGGGTGCTGATTGCAGCGTTTCGGTGTAGATGGTTTGTATCGAATCAATCACCATGACTTTGGGTTTTTCTTTTGAAGACAGGGTAATAATGTTTTCAACGCAGGTTTCAGATAACAACTGCAAACCTTTTTCAGCCAGCCCGAGACGTTTCGCGCGCAAGCTGACTTGTAGTAATGATTCCTCACCGGTGACATACAGGCAGGGTAATTTTTCAGCCAGTGCGGACAGGGTTTGTGTCAGCAGAGTCGATTTGCCGATGCCGGGGTCACCACCAATGAGTGTTACCGAGCCGTGAACCAGTCCGCCGCCGAGTACGCGATCCAGTTCACCGATGCCGGTGGCAGTGCGCGTTTCATCAGACATGGGGATGTCTTCTAATAGATGTATATGGGCTGCACCGGTTTTGCCGGCGAAACCGGCGCGTTTATTGGTCACTGCTACAGCAGCAATGCTTTCGATCATGGTGTTCCATTCACCACAGTCACCGCATTGTCCCGCCCATTTTCTCTGGCTGGCCCCGCACGCGTTGCATACATATTGTAAACTGGATTTTGCCATGGGCTGTTTATCTAGTTTTCCGTGTTTTCATTATCGATATCGAGTTCATCATCTATGTCTGGTTCATCGAGATCTTCTTTGCCATACTGAGGCGCGCGAGGCTGAATTTTTGCAGATTGTACGGCATTGTTGCTGGTGCGAATCACTTCTATCGGATAGCCCTCAATCATTAAGCTGGTACCCGGTTTCGGAATCATTTCCATATGTTCCAGTATCAGGCCATTCAGTGTTTTTGGGCCGGTGGTGGGTAACGACCATTGCAGACTTCGATTGATATCTCTGATATGTGTGCTGCCATCTGCGAGATAACTTCCATCTTTTTGGGGATGAATACCAAAGCTGCGCGTTTGAGAGTCTGTGGTGAACTGGCCAACAATTTCTTCCAGTATATCTTCCAGTGTTACCAGCCCCTGAATGCTTCCGTACTCATCGACCACCAGGCCGGAACGCCGTTTCTTTTTCTGGAAGTTAAGCAGTTGCTGGGTCAGTAACGTACCTTCAGGAATAAAATAAGCCTTTTGAATCTGCGCTTTTAATGAGTCGATATTGAGCTCATCTCTTGCAAACAGGTTTAACATTTTTCTCAGGTGCAACATGCCGATGGTGTTATCAATATTGTCCTGAAACACGGGCACCCGGGTGCGTTGGCTATGGGTGATCTGGTATTCGATATCTGCCCACTCATCATGTAAATCAATACCGGTTATATCGTTGCGTGGAATCATAATGTCTTCAACGCTGGCTTTTTCAAGGTCGAGTACACGTAGCAACATGTCGGTGTGTTTGCCGGGAATAAAGCGTTTTGCTTCGTTAACTACGGCGCGAAATTCATCAGCATTCAGTTGATCGTTTCTGCCATCAGCAGCATGTACACCGACCAGCGCGAGCAGCTGGTTAGCGATAATGTTAATTAACCATATCAGGGGGTAAAGAATTTTAAGCAGAGGGGTATAAATATAGGCGGCAACAAAGGCCACTTTTTCAGGTTTTATGGCTGCCAGTGTTTTGGGTGTGACCTCGGCGAAGATTAGAATGACCAGTGTCAATAAACCGGTGGCGATGGCGATGCCGGTTTCACCGTACAGGCGCAGGGCGATCAATGTCGCTATGGAAGCTGCAACGATATTGACAAAGTTATTGCCAAGAAGAATGAGTCCTAACAGGCGATCAGGACGGCGCAACAAACGCTTTGCCAGTCGCGCACCACGATGGCCTTCGTTAGCCAGGTGTTTTAAGCGGTAACGGTTGAGTGACATCAGCGCGGTTTCCGAGCCGGAAAAAAACGCCGAAAGCAGAATCAGCACGGCGAGGATAATCAGCAGTATGCCAATAGGGATTTCGTTCAAGAACGCAGGCCTCGGGTTAGTGACATGAATTTATTTGTAGTAATGACAAGATTGACGCTCAGGCGTTGGCAAGAAGTACTTCCAGTACAAATTTGCTGCCAAAATAGGCCAGCATCAGGCTGAGAAAACCTCCCAGTGTCCAACGCGTTGCGGTTCGCCCGCGCCATCCCAGGAACCAGTGTCCACACAACAGAATAGCAAAAACCATCCAGGCAATAATTGAAAGCACGGTTTTGTGTGCCAGTTGTTGCGCAAACATATTATCGAGGAATAGCAGACCTGTGAGCAGTGAAATACTCAGGCCGATAAAACCGATGATAATGGTTTCAAAAAGTATTGATTCCATCGTCTTTAGCGGTGGCAACAATCTAATAATCCCGCCCGGTTGATGACTGTGAAGGTAGCTGTTCTGCATTGAGAGTACGATGGCATGCAGGGCAGCCAGTCCGAGAATACTGTAGGCAATCAGGGAACTTAACACGTGGAGTAAAAGTCCATTGGAACTACCCGGTGGTAATAAATGGGTGCTGGTGTTAGCAAGATCCAGTGCGATCGACAGTGAAGCGATCGGCATCATCAGTATGGCGAGTATTTCTACCGGGTGCCGCAGAGTCGAGATCAGGGTAAACAAAATGATAAAAGCGCTGACCAGCGACAGGGCGTTGTAGAAACCGAGGTTGATGCCTATCGGGCTGAGCATACTGGAGTAGAGCACAACGATATGTGCAATCAGTGCCAGAAAACCAGGGATCAACAGCTTGCGACGGCTGAAGGATGCCAGCGCTGATGTTTGCTTGATCCGCAACAAAAGCAGAATGGTGCAAAAGAGATAGAGCGACAGGGCAGTTATGGCGGCAAGAAGAATGTTCATGTTTATCTATACTAGGACTTAATAGAGGTGTTGTATATTGTGAACCCGTTCACAAAAATCATAATGATTAAGCCTGGTGGCTGCCGATAAAAGGTGTGTGGCATGTTAGCATCAGTAGGCTAAAACAGAAATGCGTAAAAAAAGGTGGATGAATGCAGATCCGTGTACTTGGCTGTAGCGGCGGGATTGCCAAAGGTGTTGCGACAACATCATTCCTCATTGATGATGATATCCTCATTGATGCGGGTACTGGCGTGTGTGACCTCACGCTGAAGGAAATGCAGTCCATCAGACACATTTTTATTACCCACTCACATCTCGACCATATCGCCTCAATACCTTTATTGACAGATACTCTGTTTGACAGGCTGATAGGCAATCCACTGACGGTGCATACCCAGAGGAGCACCATTAAGGTTATGCGCGAGCACGTGTTCAACTGGGCTATCTGGCCGGATTTTACTGTTTTACCGCACAAGACCAATGCCGTTTTGAAATTAAAAGGCATGAAAGCCGGTGAGACAATTGATATTGATGGCCGTAGCATCGAAATGATTATGGTGAATCATTCTGTGCCCGGCGTAGGCTATCGCGTTGAATCCAAAGGCAAGTCATTTGCTTTCAGTGGTGACACCGCCAGCAACGAAAACCTGTGGGTGTGCCTCAATAAACACGATCACCTGGATCTGTTGTTTGTTGAGTCGGCCTTTGCCAACAAGGATGAAGAGCTGGCACGCGTGGCTTTTCACTACTGCCCGGAGTCTCTGGCCAGAGATTTGCCAAAGTTGAAACACCGCCCGGAAGTTTTCATCTCCCATCTCAAGCCGGGTGAAGAAAAAGCTATCATGAAAGAATGTAAAAAAGCTATGCCGGACTGGAATCTGCATCGGCTTAAGAGCGGCGACGTTTTTAAGCTTTAAGTTGGCAGTTATCAGTTGGCAGTAAAAGCTTTAACTGATAACTGATAACTGACGACTGCCAACTGATAACTATCTTTATCTTTTCCGTTATAATCACATCCCCGTAAAAATTCAGGTTGAAACATGTTCGACGGACTCAGCGAACACCTTGCCGCCACCTCGCAAAAATTGCGTGGTCAGGGTCGTTTAACAGAAAAAAATATTGAAGACGCGTTGCGTGATGTGCGAAGAGCTTTGCTGGAGGCTGACGTTGCACTGGTGGTTGTTCGCACATTTATCGAAGACATTAAACAACGTGCCCTCGGCGGAGATGTACTCACCAGCCTGACACCGGGCCAGGTGTTTATCAGTATTGTTCAGGAAGAACTGGTTCGCGTTATGGGCGAACAGAATGAACAGCTCAATCTGTCAGTGCAACCGCCGGCAGTGGTATTGATGGCGGGCTTGCAGGGCGCGGGTAAAACCACCACGGTGGCCAAGTTATCGAAATTATTGCAGGACAGGGAAAAGAAAAAATCCCTGCTGGTGAGTTGTGATATCTATCGTCCGGCTGCTATAGAGCAATTAAAAACACTGGCGGCGCAGGTTGGTGCCGAGTTCTTCCCGAGTTCAACAGATCAGAAGCCCGTCAAGATTGCACAAAATGCGGTCGACTATGCACGCAAGCACCATCTCGATGTCGTTATCGTCGATACCGCCGGTCGTCTACACATCGATGATGAAATGATGGCGGAAATTCAGCAGATTCACAAAGCCGTCAATCCGGTTGAAACCCTGTTCGTGGTCGATTCCATGACCGGGCAGGATGCCGCCAATACCGCGCTGGCATTTGACCAGGCTTTGCCACTTACCGGCATCGTGCTCACCAAAACGGACGGCGATGCACGCGGCGGTGCCGCTTTATCCATTCGTCAGATCACCGGCAAACCCATCAAGTTTATGGGTACCGGCGAGAAAATCGACGGCCTCGAAGCCTTTCATCCGGATCGTGTTGCATCCCGCATATTGGGCATGGGTGATGTGGTGTCACTGGTCGAAGATGTGCAGACCAAAGTCGACCACAAAAAAGCCGAAAAACTCGCGAAGAAAATAAAGAAGGGCAAGAGTTTTGATTTTAACGACCTCAAAGACCAGTTCGAACAAATGCAGAATATGGGAGGCATGGCGGGTTTAATCGACAAAATGCCGGGCATGGGGGCGATGTCTGAAAAAATAAAAGGTCAGGTGGATGATCGCGAAATTCGCCGCATGATCGCCATTATTCACTCGATGACACCCAAAGAACGCCGTTTCCCGGACATCATCAAAGGCTCTCGCAAACGACGCATCGCACAGGGTTGCGGTTTGCAGGTACAGGACGTCAACAAGCTGATGAAACAGCAGCTTCAAATGCGAAAAATGATGAAAAAAATGTCCAAGGGTGGCATGGCCGCCATGATGCGTGGCATGAAAGGGAAAATGCCACCGGGCATGGGGCCAGGGGGAATGGGGTTTTAGGTTTTTTCTGTCATTGTTGTATGCGTTAGCTAATTTGTTGATGAATTTAGCTCAAGCTTCGTCACCGGCGGTGCCCCAGCTTAATCCATCTGGTGAAGTCCGTAGGTCAAGACACAGTGTGTTGTAATCTCTAGCTGTCCTGCTGCTGGCAGCCTTCACCGTACGGCTATCGCTGTTCGCTATGATGGAAAACCGGCACCACCGTAGGCCGGGATAAGGTTTTGTCGTTCCCGGCATTTTTCAGCAGCATAGCCATGCCTGCAACGTGCCTTATGCAGGCCTACTTCTATTTCCATCAACGAATTACGTAACACATACAATTGCGAGCGGTAGCGCGGCAGAAGTGGTGCTTGGACGCACCGTTTACCGATCAAAGGATGGAATCTCCTGTTTAAATATTGTTTCGACAGGCATTCGTCTGGAATCGGGTTCTTTAGTTTTTTCATTTTATTTAACTCTATGAACAACGAGAGAAAATCGTGATAGTGCATGAATTAACTACCTGTTACGCTGAATATTGCCTAGACTGTATGCATTGAAAATATAAGTCTGACAGATGGTTAGACGAAACTAACCATTACGCGGGTGCATAGTAGTCATGGAGGGATGTATCAAAAATTACCTTTTAACCACCTGTATCCTGCTGGCTCTGTTGGCAATTCCCCTGGGGGCTGCGGCCGCTGAGTCTATATGGGTCGATGTGCCCGCGCCCGTCGTACCTGCCCAGGCTAAAACCCAAAAGCTCCCGGATAGCCGTTTTTTGAGCGTCAGACGCGTGGTCGCTGATAGTATCCGCCTGCAATCTGAACTGGCTAAAGCGCCCATGGAAAGAACGCAGGAGCCACGCTCTAAACTGGAATTACCCATGCCCGATGGCAGTCTGTTGTTATTCAATATTGAAGAGTCACCCATCATGGCTCCTGACACCGCGGCCAAATTTCCCGGTTTCTCAAGTTATCGTGCCCGAGCAGTGGACGACCCTTCCGTTTCAGGTCGGCTGGATTACAGCCCGAGCGGTTTTCACGGAATGATACAAACCAGCGAAGGCACGGTGTTTATCGATCCGGCACCGCAGGCAGGCCAATATAACAGTTACTACAAACACGATTACGTGAGAGACAGCGCACAGGTTTTTTCCTGTGGCGTTACATCGGCTAACATTTCACAAAATTCCAGTCCGGTTTTTGAGTTTAAAACAGCGGCGAGAACGACTAATGAATTACGTACCTATCGTCTGGCGGTCGCTGCAACGGTTGAATACAGTAATGCAGTGCCCGACGTTCTTCCTGTTGGCGACCCTGTCGCTGATGCGCAAGCTGCAATTCTAGTAGCGATTAACCGTGTTAACGAAATTTTCGAGCGCGATCTGGCCATCAGTCTTCAACTGGTAGTTGATAATGATCTGATTTCAACGACCCCGGCTGAGTTGAACAACAATGATGTAACCGTTTTGATTGACCAGGTGCAAGGGTTTGTCGATACTGCTGTCGGCGTTGGCACTTATGATATTGGTCATGTTTTTGCAACAGGCAACAATAGTGGTCTTGCCGGGGTGGGCATTGTCTGTGATGACAGCAACAAGGCCAGAGGCGTGACATCAAATGTTAACCCGATAGGTGATCCTTTTTATATCGATTTTATTGCGCACGAGATTGGACACCAGTTTAGTGCACGCCATAGTTTTAACGGAACTGACGGAAGTTGTGGTGATAATCGGAACGCAGCCACGGCTTATGAGCCAGGTAGTGGTAGCACCATCATGGCGTACGCCAGTCTCTGTAATGCAGAAGATGTACAGAGCTTCTCTGAAGCGACATTTCATGC
>QIHT01000089.1 GCA_003229115.1 Gammaproteobacteria bacterium
GTTTGAATTTGCCTGAGTACATCATCATCAATTGCGGACTCCAGGTCAATCAATGTATAAGCCAGATCATTCCTGGAATCATTCCTCATATGAATGATATTTGCCTTGGCTTTACCCAAAACGTGCGAAATCTGGCCCACCATGTCAGGCATGTTTTTATTGCAAATAGCCAGGCGAGCCTCACCTGCCCTGGGTAATTTGACGTTCGGAAAATTAACCGAGTTAAGAATATTTCCATTTTCCAGAAAATCCATTAGCTGGTCAGCGACCATAACAGCACAATTATCTTCCGCTTCAGCCGTGGAGGCACCCAGATGCGGCAGAGTGATAACGTTTTTATTGTTTTTGAGTTTCTCAGCCGGGAAATCGGAAACATAGGTACTTATTTTTCCACTTTCAATGGCACTTAAAACATCATCATCATTCACAATACCATTGCGTGCGAAGTTCAATACCACGGCATTATCTTTCATGGTGGCAATACGCTCTGCATTTAACAGATTTTTTGTTGCATCAATCAACGGCACATGAAAAGTAATGAAATCTGCCTGTTTAACCAGTTCATCAACGCTCGTCATTTCCTGCACTTCGGAAGATACCTTCCAGGCACTTTTAATGGTAATGGTTGGATCAAAGCCAACCACGCGCATACCGAGTGCAACGGCTGCATTAGCAACTTCAACACCGATTGCACCCAGGCCAACAACACCCAGTGTGCGACCAGGCAATTCATAACCCACATATTTTTTCTTGCCGTCTTCAACCGCTTTGTTTTGCTCGTCTTCAGAACCCTGTACCTTCGCTGCATAATCCCACGCCTGAACAATGTTTCTACAGGCTAATAACATACCGACAATGACCAGTTCTTTTACTGCATTCGCATTCGCGCCCGGCGCATTAAAAACCGCGATACCTTCTTCACTCATGCGGTCAACTGGCACATTGTTTGTACCAGCACCGGCGCGTCCGATAGCTTTTAGATTTTCCGGCACCTCCATATCGTGCAATTTAGCCGAACGTAAAATGATCGCGTCAGGGTTTGCTTCTTCTGCTGATACTGCATACTTGTCAGCAGGTAATCGACTCAGGCCTTTGTCAGAAATATTGTTGTAGGTTTTGATGTTAAACATGTTTTTTATAAATCCAGATATCTTAAAAATAATTATTAATAAACCACCCCATAATAAGCTCATGGGGTATTACCGTAAGAGCGGTTTTTAACCACGATAACTGTGGTAGCAAGTCATTCGCGGCTAAAGCCGCTCCTACAAATTTTGTTGCAAATACCCCCCCACCGCAAGCTCACGGGGTATTAATTGTAGGTGCGAATTCATTATTCGGCATGTCCTTATGCCTCTCCCCTTAGGGACTTCGTTCAAATCGCTCCTGGCGATTTAGTCGCACCTACAGAATACGTGGCAAATCACGGGGAATGACACCCACAGTGATTAAATGTTATGCGTAGCTTTTCTCAAACGCAGCCATAAAATCAACCAGCGCATCGATGCCCTCGGCAGGCATAGCATTATAAATACTGGCTCGCATACCACCCACTGAACGGTGGCCTTTGAGTGTCACCAGATTTTGTTTGGCAGCTTCTTGCAGGAATTTCGCATCAAGCTCGCTATCCGCCAGAACAAAAGGCACGTTCATCCAGGAACGGCAGCTTTTATCAACAGGGCTTGAGTAAAAATCAGAAGCTTCGATAGCCGCGTAAAGTTTTTCCGCTTTTTTCTGATTAATTTCTGCCATGCCCTGTAAACCGCCCTTCTGTTTCAACCATTCAAAGACAAGGCCTGCTAAATACCAGCCGTAGGTCGGCGGAGTGTTATACATGGAGTCAGTATCGGCGTGTGTTTTATAGTCAAACATCGCCGGCGTATTGTGTTTTGCTTTGCCGATTAAATCTTGCCGGATAATGACAATGGTCAGACCTGCAGGGCCGATATTCTTCTGCGCGCCTGCGTAAATAATGCCGAATTTTGAAACATCAATCGGACGCGAAAGTATGGTCGATGACATATCCGCGACCAGAGGCACATCACCGGTATCGGGAATGTAAGGGAACTCCACACCAACGATAGTTTCATTAGGTGTGTAATGCACATAAGCTGCATCAGGATTAAATTTGAGGCTAGCTTCAGCAGGCACGGTGGTGAACTTGCTGTCACTGGTATCAGCAACAATATTCACCTCACAGTAACGTTTGGCCTCGGCAATCGCTTTTTTAGACCATTGTCCGGTTAACAGGTAATCCGCTGTTTTCTTATCGCCCAGTAAATTAATCGGCACCATCGCAAACTGACTACTGGCACCGCCCTGCAAAAATAAAACTTTGTAGTTGTCAGGAATGGCCATCAGTTCGCGCAAATCGGCTTCGGCTTTTGCAGCAATCGACATGAAATCTTTACCGCGGTGGCTCATTTCCATCACCGAGGTGCCTGATCCATTCCAGTCCAGCAATTCTTCGCCGGCACGCTCTAACACTTCGGTGGGTAGTGCGGCCGGGCCAGCACTAAAATTGAATACTCTGCTCATGTTTTATGAAGATAAAATAGTTTAAGAATTGTTTTTAACTTACTGTTTTTATTCTAATATTTATTCAGATTGTTCGCCATCGTCAACTATTTCTTCGAGCACTTCGATACGTTCGATTTCGACCAGCTTCTCGCCTCGGGTTAAACGTATGAGTCGAACACCCTGGGTATTACGCCCCATTTCACTGACATCGCCCACGGAAATTCTAACCAGTGTGCCGTTATCCGTGATCATCATAATTTCGTTATCGTCACTGACCTGTACCGCACCGACAACATCACCGTTACGTCCATTGGTCTGGATAGATATGACGCCCTGACCACCGCGGCCTTTTAAGGGGTAATCGGCAACCGGCGTACGTTTTCCGTAGCCGTTTTCGGTGGATGTCAGGATAGATCCTTCCTCTTCCACCAGTATCATGCTGATGACTTTTTGACCGGCACCCAGTTTCATGCCTCTGACACCAGCGGCAGTACGACCCATGGTTCTGACATCGGTTTCGGAGAAGCGAATCGATTTACCGGTATTGGCCAGCAGCATAATGTGCCTGGAGCCGTTGGTGATAACAACATCCACCAGCGTGTCATCACCCCTCAAATCGAGCGCAATAATACCGGATGCCCGCGGACGTGAAAAATTCGATAACGAAGTCTTTTTCACCGTACCTGAACTGGTCGCCATGAATATGTAGTGATCTTCATCATACTCACGCACCGGCATTACTGCGTTGATGCGCTCGCCTTCATCCAGCGGCAGTAAATTGACGATCGGTTTACCACGAGAACCACGGCCTGCCATCGGCATTTGATAGACTTTTAGCCAGTAAACCTTGCCCCGGCTGGAGAAACACAACAAGGTGTCGTGCGTGTTGGCAACAAACAGCTTGTCGATAAAATCTTCTTCTTTCACATTGGCCGCCGATTTACCCCGGCCACCGCGTTTTTGTGTGTTGTAAACACTCAAAGACTGGCACTTGGCATAACCGTCGTGCGAGAAAGTCACCACCACATTTTCTTCGGTGATCAAATCTTCCATGGTGAGGTCGAGCTGGCTCTCAAGAATTTCAGTACGACGTTCGTCACCGTAGTTTTCCCTGATTTCTTCCAGCTCTTCACGAATCACCTGCATGAGCTGATCCGGGTTGCCCAGAACGTCAAGTAACTCTTTAATTACATCCAGTATTTCCTTGAATTCACTAACTATTTTATCTTGTTCCAGCCCTGTCAAACGATGTAAACGCAGCTCCAGAATCGCTTGCGCCTGAACATCCGAGAGGTGATAACCGTCGTCTTTCAAACCAAAGCGAGGATCCAGTTGATCCGGCCTTGATGACTCAGCGCCAGCGCGCGAGATCATGTCCTTAACCAACCCCGGCGTCCAGGCTTTCGCCATCAAAGCCACTTTGGCTTCTGCCGGACTGGCTGATTTTTTGATGGTTTCAATGACTTCGTCAATGTTAGCCAGCGCCACTGCCAGACCTTCCAACACATGCGCACGATCACGCGCTTTGCGCAGGTTAAAAATCGTCCTGCGCGTCACCACCTCACGGCGATGCCGGATGAAGGCTTCAATAATCTGTTTCAGATTGAGCAGCCGTGGCTGACCATCCACCAAAGCCACCATATTGATGCCAAACACGCACTGCATGGACGTCAGTTGGTAGAGATTGTTCAACACCACCTCGCCCACCTCACCTTTACGCAGCTCGATGACGATACGCATGCCGTCTTTATCCGACTCATCACGTAGCTCGGTGATGCCCTCAATGCGCTTGTCTTTGACCAGCTCGGCAATGCGTTCGATTAAACGGGCTTTATTCACCTGGTAGGGTATTTCGCTAACAATAATGGTTTGCTTGCCGGATTTTGCACTATCGATGATCTCGGCGCGTGAGCGCATCACCATTCGACCACGACCTGTTTTATACGCCTGACGTACACCTGCGGTACCGTTAAGCAGGGCTGCCGTCGGCAAATCCGGTGCGGGTATATGCTCCATCAGTGCATCGATGCTCATCGTAGAGTCTTCTATCAGCGCCAGGCAGGCGTTAATCACTTCTGTGAGGTTATGAGGCGGAATATTCGTCGCCATGCCCACAGCGATGCCAGAAGCACCGTTAACCAGCATACCGGGCACCCTGGTCGGTAATACATCTGGCTCGGACTCCGAACCGTCATAGTTATCTGAAAAATCGACCGTCTCTTTATCAAGATCTGCCAAAAACTCATGCGCGATTTTTGACATGCGTACTTCGGTGTAACGCATGGCCGCAGGTGCATCACCATCCACCGAACCAAAGTTACCCTGACCATCCACCAGCATGTATCTCAGTGAAAATGGTTGAGCCATACGCACGATGGTGTCATACACCGCCGTATCACCGTGGGGGTGATATTTACCAATCACATCACCGACAACACGGGCCGACTTTTTGTAGGATTTATTCCAGTCATTCCCCAATACACGCATGGCGTAAAGTACGCGACGATGCACAGGTTTTAAGCCATCTCTGACATCCGGAAGTGCACGCCCGACGATGACGCTCATGGCGTAATCCAGATAGGATTGACGCATCTCGTCTTCTAGATTGACCGGGGAAATTTCTTTAGCGAATTCAGACATTTACAAAGAGAAGAAGGCTTCCATAATTAGCCGCAACAAAGCGCACTATATTAGCACATAATGCAAGTCTACTGCACCCAACAGACCGATAAAATGCTCGTAAAAGTGAATAAAAAAACTTGAATTAAAAGGGACTCGGACACTCTTGAACGCGGATAAAAACAAACAACCTATTTGCCGCGAAAAACGCAAAGGACGCAAAAGAAGCAAAAAACAACAGCTATTTGTGTTTTAACCAAAGCACTTAGCTTTTTTCGCGCCCTTTGCGTTCTTCGCGGCCAAAAGATTTTGCTTTTGCCTTAGCTTTTATCCGCGTTTATTTGCGTTCATTTGCGGACAAAATGCTTTTTGTTTGTGGGTACACCTCAGAATCAGCCGTTTCGGGGTTAAATTCATGACCAAGATACAGGCAATAACCCAACCATTTATAAAGCAAACGGTTCAAACGCCACTTTAGCTTAAGCGCCGTTGCAGGCAGGTGATCCAGTCGTTGACGGCCATGCTTAAGATGCCCCGCAACCACTTCAATCAGGCCGGCATCATGATAAACGCGCAGTTTCAGATCAGGTTCTGCGATATCTTTTTCACCATCATCAAAGAGGTAGGTCATGCGAAGAGTGGTGGTGTATTCACTGCTTTCAATCACTTCTATATGCACATCCAGACAACCCGGCAAACGTGAAACAGCAGTTTTCTGTATTTGTTTAAGCTCGGGAACCAGCTTTTTAAATCGAATAAAGTTGTTCTCGTATAAATCCATCAGGCTAACATAACCACGCGGAACCACCTCCTCGCAACCATATCCGTCACGAGAAATTAAATACCGATCTATAACCGAGGCTTTATTAAACACTAGTCAGATTGTTTCAATGATTTGTTTCACGATAGTATAATATACACACTTCACCATACTTTAGTCCTGATAATAAACCTATGGCACGCACCGATTCCCTACCTGAAGCTCATGGCATTCAGAAGATCATTCGTAAACTTCGTTATCACGAAGCATCAAGACAGTGGTTTGCTGTTTTGTTCGTTTTACTGGTTAGCCTGCTGGGCAAACCTGAACAAACAATGCTCTATGCAGGTACAGCTATTGCCACCCTGGGTATGCTGATTCGATTCTGGGCTTCCGGACACGTTATGAAAAACAAGGAACTGGCGACTGATGGGCCTTATGCTTTTGCCAGGCACCCCCTTTATGTCGGTAATATTTTATTACTCGTAGGATTTTCCCTGGCATCATCGCTCTGGTGGTCATATCTGTTAATGATTGCATTGCTGCTTTTTTATTACCCGCCGACCATTTCTTACGAAGATAATAAACTGCGTGAATACTTTGGTGAACCCTGGATAGAGTGGAGTAAAACCACGCATGCTCTTATTCCCACCTGGCCCAGCAGGAAAAACAATTCCGGTAGCCACTGGTCCTTCAAAAAGAGCCTGATGCAAAATGCTGAGCCGGTTATTATCGTCTACCTTATCGGCTGCATGACCCTGCTCTATATAAGGTAACGTCCGTATCACTTCATGATTAAAGGTCTTAAAGAATCCAGCCTCAAACACTGGATTGAAGACAGCCTGCATAACAACAGCCATACTCTTGCTGCGGGCTACCAGGGCAAGACATTATTATTTGAGGACGAAAATAATCGCCTGGTAATAAAAACCCCACATGGTAGAGGCCTGGTGAAATACATTCACACCCTGATGTTACGTCATGAAAATCGGGTCTACGAAATTCTGGAAAACTTTGGTGGCTGCCCGAAATGTTATGGCCTTGTTGATAATAAATATCTGGTACTGGAGTTTATCGATGGTTTGCCCATAAGAAACAAACAACCAGACAGCCATGATGATTATTTCGTAAAGCTGTTCGATCTTATTGAAAACATGCACCAGCTTAAGGTGGCGCACATGGATCTGAAAAAGAAAGATAACCTGCTAGTCACCAGGAACGGCAAACCCTGTTTAATCGATTTTGGCACCGCCATTATAAAGAAACCCGGATTTCACCCATTAAATACTTTTTTGTACAAACTGGCGAAACGATTTGACTACAATGCGTGGATAAAACATAAATATCATAATAAAATGCATAACATCTCCAATCATGACAGCGTTTACTATCAACGAACTTTTATAGAAAAAATATCAGGCTCAATCAAAAAATCATATAAAAATATGTTTAGGAGCTAATGATTAAAGTACTTGCTCCGATTTAATCTAACAGTCACCACCAAAGGAGGTGACATAAAAAAGCAGTTTTTAGCCACAGAACGCACAGAGAAAAAAACCAGTTTTGACTTCAGACTTTTTATGTCGTTGCCCTATGTGTTAGCTAACTTGTTGATGGATTTAACTTAAGCTTCTCCAGCGGCGCTGGCTTAATCTATTGCTGTTCGCGATGGCAGATAACCTGTGCCACTGTAGACCGGGATAAGGTTTTATCGTTGCCGGCGATTTCCGGCAGTATGACCCTGCCTGCAATGACCCTTATGCAGGCCTACTTCTAAATCCATCAACAAGTTAGCTAACACATGCAGCAATGACGCAACAAACACAGATTAGGGAATTGATCACCTGCTTGCTACAGATTGTTGCCGAATTTGCCGCAATATAATTTCAAAAAATATCCACAATGGGAACTGATGGCAAATAAGATATTCGTGTAAATTACCTGTAACACTTAAATATCAGGAGTTCGTTCGTGACAGACAACGACGACACAGTCAGAGAAATACGCATCAACCCCATTGTGCCCAGCGAATCGGTACTGGTAGCAACGGCACGAGGCATGCGCCCCACCACTGAAGAAAAACGCGTTGAACGCAATACCGCATCTCACGTTGATCGCTGCCCTTTCTGCGTTGGCAATGAGGATAAAACACCACCCACCATTGTGGCAGAACCTGACGAAAAAAACTGGCAAATACGTATTGTTGAAAACCTCTACCCTGTTCTGGGTGATGACCGTAATGACGCAGGCATTAACTTTGGCTTACAACAGGCTATTGAAGGTTACGGCCGTCATGAAGTCATCATTGATCATAACAACCATGGAATCGCTATCCATGAAATGGAAATTTCGCATCTACAAATGTTGTTCAGTATTTACAAACAACGCATGCAGCAACTTTACGATAACGATGAGCGTATTCGCTATGTGCTGGTTTTCAAAAACTTTGGCGAAGCAGCCGGTGCAAGCATTAAACATACACACAGCCAGATCATTGCCATGCCGGTTATCCCCGAAAATGTGTATAACGAGGTACTAAATAGCAGGAATTATTACCAGAAAACCCATCAATGCATTTTTTGCTCACTGATCGATGAAGCACTCACTTTCGAAGCCACCATTTATGATCGCGAATCGGGTGAAGTCAGAAGAAAAATTGATGTTGGACAATATGTAGTCGAACGTGGCGAAAAATTCATTGCCATTAAACCCTTTGCCAGCCGGTACGAGTGGGAAGTACACATTCTGCCACTTAAACACGAAAGTGACTTTCTTAATTCAAACGATGCTGACTTCGAAGACCTTAGCAAAGTCCTTAAAAACACCATGGCAAGACTGGACCATGTTATCGGTGGTACCCAGTACAATTTTTTCCTGCACTCGCAACCTCATGGCAATGCCTGTAGCGACTGCGCACCCAGTTATCACTGGCATCTTGAAATTTGCCCGAGGACAAGTATACCGACCGGTTTCGAATTAGGCTCAGGCTTGTTTGTCAGCACAATCAGCCCGGAAGATGCTGCCAAACAACTTAGAGATGTCACTTTAGACTGAAACACCTGCATTCCATCCTGTTATGCTCTGAGTCCGAGATTTCTTAAGCAAATACCGGGGCAACTCTGATTAATTATCATAAATTCTGGCGTTGCCCTGGAATTACTGCTGTACTCGCTGTAAAAATGGAACGTTTTCTACTTCTGGCACGTGTATAAGTAAAATGAGTGTAATAAACATCTTCCGCGCAAAATCGAAATCAAAAGACCGCTTTGAGCTACTAATGAGACCCTGTGTAGAAGGTCTCTACCGTTTTGCCTACCGTTTGACCCAATCTCAAAATGATGCAGAAGAGCTGGTGCAACAACTACTAACTAAACTCTACCCGAAAATCGATCAATTAGAATCCATCGAAAAACTCCAGCCCTGGCTTTCACGAGCCCTGTACAACCTGTTTGTCGATGGTTTTCGAAAAAAACAGGTTGAAGCTGCTATTTTCGTCACAGAAGATGTCTGTAACGAAACCGCCTCTTCCAGCATGACCCCGTCGATGCATACCGATAATGAACAAATAAAACAGCAACTTTTATCAGCCATAGAGCGACTCAACCCTGACCAACGTGCCGTTGTTATGCTGCATGATGCAGAGGGTTATACGCTCAGTGAGCTGGAAAATATCCTGCAAACCCCCATTGGCACCCTTAAATCCCGGCTCAACAGAGCCAGAACCCATCTGCAAAAGCTTTTACCTATGGAACCTTTTGACGAAGAACAACGTGTAAAGGGTAAGAAGGAGATAACTTCATGAACTGCGAACAAGTAAACAATTTACTACAGGATTACATTGACGGTGATTTGCCAGAGGCACAGCTAAAAGCCTTAACGGAACATCATCAAATCTGTAGCACCTGCGAGAGCAACTATCGAAAAGCTGTTCAGATTCGAACATTATTGCAGACAATGCCTGTACCTCCAGCCTCTGAAGGATTTGTGGATCGCGTACTAAACAAGGCTCAACATAGCTCTGACAATCAGAAGCCAGTTATCTATAAAGCTTTTGCCGGTGCTATCGCTGCCGGTTTTGCAATCTGGTTCATTACGGCCAGCACACTTCTCACAACACCCGTAAACACTCAAAACAGCACAAATGATATTTATAAAGTGATGGTCAGCAATGAAATAAAAACAATAAAAGTGGCCATAGAATCAAAATACAAACTTAGCAATGTACAAATGAGTATAGAGCTGTCGCCGAATCTTGAGCTTGCCGGGTTTGGAAGTCGCACATCTATTAACTGGAACACGCAGCTTAAAAAAGGCATCAATCTCATTCAACTCCCCATTCTCGGACTTGCTGCAGGTGATGGAGAAATTATTACCCGCATCCAGATGAATGGAAAAGAAAAGATCATGCATATCCGGACAAACTACCAGATCCCTGACAACGTCTGGCACTTAACCAATACAAATATAAACACTTAGATCAGGAGACTTAATTATGAACAAACTAGCAATCTATTCAGCCTGTATATTTTTATCGTTAGCATCAAGTGTCGCCAATGCCTCTCCCGAAGATGATCTTGATGAAGTGACCATAGGAATACTGGATGACGATCATATCAATAGCGATATTCACGAAATAGAAATTCACGACACTGATGATGCCGATGAAACGCACGACTCTGATAAACCCGGTCACTCAGATGATGCCGATGAAGCTGAGCATGAAAATGAATCTGATCACGAAGACGAACAGGAAGATCAGGAAAACTCAGAAGAAGACAATGAAGATGCTGAGGAAGACCGTGAAGATGCTGAAGAAGATCACGAAGAAGACCAAACAGATATTAACGACGAAGCTGAGGAATCAGGTGAATCCGAGGAATCTGATAATTCAGATGAATCCGATGATCAGGAAGCCCCTGAAACAGGTGGCGGAATACTCTAACAAGCATTAAACTTCAATCTCACCTACATTCTGGCCTCCCACACGGGAGGCCAGAATGTTACTGTTACTTAAAAACAACAAAGCAACATCATGGCAAATCTAAAATCAACACTCCTTATATGCTGTTTACTATTACTACCAACGCTTACTGCCATCGCCGAAGAAAAAAAAGATAGCTATGAGCTGGGAAAAACAAGTTTTAATCAAGGCAATTACGAAAAATCTTTAACCTATTTTGACAAGGCCGCATCACAGGGCAAGACCCTCCCTAAACTAGACTACGCACTGGGTTCTACCCACTACAGGCTTGGAAATTACAAAACATCAAAAACCTACTTTCTTAAACTAACCAGCAACAAAAAATATGGAGCACTTGCTTACTACAATCTTGGCTTAATATCTTATAAAGATAAAAACATTAAACAGGCTATAAAGCATTTCAAAAAAAGCAAAAACACCACCCGAAGCGAAAAGCTAAAAAAACTGAATAAAAAACAAATTACCAAACTCACCAAACCGAGCAGAAAAAAATGGAGTGGTTATGCTTCAGCAGGCTATGGTTATGACTCAAATATTGTTGCCGCACCTGCGGGAGTTGCAGCTAACCAATCCGGCTCATTCATACGTGCTACAGCCCTGGCGAACTACATCATGTCTGGAAACAAAACTAAAGGAGTAGTGGCCAAAGCAGGTTTTTTCTCTTCTAACTATTTTAGTACCAATTTTAGTGACGATGCATCATTAGCTTTTGATATCAGCATGAGAGATAAACTGAATAACTGGAAAATGTCTTACGATGCAGGCATCAAGCAATCCACCTATGGCACCGATGACTTCCAAAGAATTCTTCGCCTGACATTCAAGGCAAAAAATAAACTCGACAAGAATAACGAACTACGATTCAGGTTTCGTTACGAGGACATAGATAGTCTCAGCCGGAGATTTGACTTCCTCGATGGTGACAGGCAAAGATTTCGGGCTGAATATCATTTTAAAAAATCATTAACCGAGAAGCTTCGGTTTCTGTATGAACTGGAGTTCAATGACAGGCAAAACATAAACCGCACGACGCGACAGTTAAATTACTCCCCTACCCGCAACAAAGTTGCAATTAGATATGACAGGAAGATCACGTCTGTTGATTCTATAGGTGGTGAAATCGAATATCGCGATAGCTCCTATGATGCCACACCAACACAAAACCGAGCAGATACCCGATACGTTGCAGCTATAAAATATACGCACAACTTCGACAGGTACTGGAAACTTAGAACCAGGCTTAAATACAAAAATAATGACTCCAATGAACCGGGAGACATCTTTGACTACGGCAGAACAATCACAACAATCGATTTAAGCCGGCTATTTTAAAAAAGAAAAAACTTTAAAAGCTATTCACCACAGAGGCACAGAGAACACAGAGAAACGCCTACAGCGTCGCTAACAAAATAAACCTCTGTGCTCTCTGTGCCTCTGTGGTGAAAGTTTTTGACTTTTTTTAAACTGACTAAAATTCTTAAACAGACTCATATTTAGGAATGCGGTTACGCACCTTCTTTACGTACTCCCTGCCCTCGGCCTGGGAGAGATTTTTTCTGAGGAAGCTATAAACCTGTTCGGGTGTGCGTCGGTTAATTTCATTTAGAGCTATACGCTTCCATTGTTGGCGGTTTTTGAATCTTGCCCGGGAATATGTCCCGGCAAAAGCATTAAACACGTTACCCGCACCTGTGTTATACGCTGCAATAGTCGCCCACTGCCTTGATTGCGTATCTTTTATTCCCTCAAGGTAGTTGTAATACAATATATTCAGGTAAGCAGAGCCCAGGCGAATATTATTTGATGGCTTGTACAGGTAGGTATCACTAACAATGCGGTCTTTTTTGTATAAATAACGATATGCGTCACGCGCACCCGTGGTAGGTACCAGTTGCATAAGCCCGAATGCCGGCGCTGATGATCTGGCCGTTGGGTTGAACATGCTTTCGGTTTCCATAATGGCATATATCAATGCTGATGGTATTTTTTGATTGCGCGCATTTTTATTGACATCACTCTGATAAGCCATTGCGCGTATGCGTATGTGATCTGGCACTAATCGAAATTGCGCACTATAAATATAACGTGATTTTCCGTCGGCACCTTTGATAAGCTTCTTTTTAGATTTATCAGCTAGCCCTGCTGCCAGTTGTTCATAATTAAAAACTGCTACAGGTTTACCCATGTCATCTGAAACCTGGCCTTTTAAAACTGGCGAACCCGATGGCATAGCAACAGGTTGTTTTGCAATCTCTACAATAGAACGTCCATCAGCGCCCTGCTTCAATGTATCAATAATCGTTTTCCTGAGATCATCGTGGACCTCATCATCTGAAACAGGCTGATCTACTGGTACTGCTACTTCAACGTTAACCAGCCCGCTTTCAAAGTCCACCACACTACGATGATTCAGATCACCCTGATAGCTAACCCAGGTCTTTTTGTCATTAACCGGATTATTTTTATCACCCCAAACCTGTGCAGTTTCGGCCCTGTATTCTGAAAATGCATTGAGTAATTGCTGTCTGTATTTCTCAAACTCGTTTTTAGTTTGTTCGAACTCACTATTTACCTGCTCCCTGTATTCATCGAAACCCTCGGCCATCGCAGACTGGACCAGAGCTGACAGAAAAACCACTTTTAGTACTGCCATTAATTTTTTTTTCAACATAATTGATCTCTCGGTTAAACGTTTTTAGAGGAGCCCAACATTAAGACCCATCGGCAGCAGCGAGTTTAAATTCCTGACTTGACACTTTTAGCCTGAGTTTTAACTGGCTCAGTACGGTTGCTTCTACCGAGTCACTCAGCAAATGCACGTAGGTTGCCGATGAATTCTCATAAGAAGCAAAAACAAGTATCGTTAAGCAGTCACTAATATAAGTTTTACCTGTAAGGCAGGCATTAAAATGACTGCCATCGGATTTTTGTATGCGCCATTCGTTATCGGATTTAGCAACAATACGAACCACCTCGCAGGTCTTCCTGATGTAATAATTGAGATTAAAAACAAGAGCAGGTATCGCAACAGAAGCTATCAGCCAGGGAATAGTCAGTAAACCCAGAGCCATTATTGCTAGCCCATGAATTAAAAAAAGCAGATAAAGTAATTGGCGTGATGGCTTTATTTCTATGATGAGTTGTTCGTTATCTGACATTTTATGTATTGTAGTAGCTCGAATTTAATCTAACCGTTATACTAAAAACCAATAAACTACCCCGCCGCAAGCGGACGGGGTATTAATTGTAGGTGCGAATTTATTCGCACAATGCTGCCAACGTTTACGCACATCGTGCGAATGAATTCGCACCTACAGATTACGTGGCAAGCCACGGGGAATCACACCCGCAGCGATTAAATTTCGAAGCGACAAATTTATTTTGATCCATATCAGCAACATAATTAAAAACTTTTGCCACAGAAGGCACAGAGGTTTTTAGTCTGTCATCCCGAACGAATGTGAGGGATCTTGCACTTTAATGCAACAGATCCCTCACATTCGTTCGGGATGACATAAAATTTTAGCTCTACTAACCTTATCAACTGGTTTAATAATCCGACCATGTTTCTGTCATGGTCAAATTTAAATCAACAGGTGTAATATATAAAAGTTATCCAATAATCTCACGTACTTTTCAGGGTTTGCAAGTACGCAATCAAATCCATCTCCGCATCGTTCCTGTTCTTAAAAGGGCCTCTTTCCTCGCCTTCGCGTGTGGTGTAGTACCATTCACCCGCCTGTTCCATGAAACGATCCATCTGAAAGTATAATCTGCCATCATCTGCTTCATCTTTCCGTGACATTCGCTTTTTCTCTGGATATTTTTGTATTAGCTTTTCGTATGCTATCAACTAACTTTGCAATATCAATATCCGATGCTTGCATTTTATCCATTAGCAAGTCAAACAAAACCTGATCCGGGTAATCAAGCAGTGTCTCAAATAATTCACTTTGTTGAATATCAAATGAAGTGTATTCAGCATCCAGAAAAGTATTTAATAATAAATCCAGTTCCAGCATGCCTCTTCGGCAGCGCCAGCGTAATCGGGACAATTCGGGTAGCTGAACCTCAGTCACACAATTTCAGGCTTGCCTGGAAGCAATATTTTTGAGATTCAGATACTGTTCCTGTGTACGCCTGGCAACTTTGTTTGTAAGCTCGATCGAAAGATCGGCACTTACCTCTAATAATTCAAGGGTTTCACTGGCCTCTTCGATGGCCGTCACGGTATCGCTCGCCAAAGAACCGGATTGCTCCAGAATCTCCTGCGTCATTCCGGCGGTCTCTTTAACCAGGCCGGCAATTCTGCGCATTTCAATGGCAATGATGGAAAAACCACTGCCATGCTGCCCCGCATTTGCTGCTTCGATGGCTGCATTCACGCCGAGCATATGCACCTGCTGTGTTAATGACTGAATCTCTTCCAGCAACCTGTCGATTTCATTTGAACTATCAACAAAACTGCTTAATGTCGTCTGCACATCTGACAGGGCCTTGAAGCCCTGACTGGCGCTGTCTTTGGCACGCCCTTCCAGCATAGCCGCCTGTTCAGCGTCTTCGCTGTTTGCTTTCATCTCATCGCAAAGTTTTTGCATATCATTCATAGAGATGCCCCACGACATAAAATCAGCCTGAAATTATAATAAACGACCCCACCTCAAGCGGACAGGATATTCTGTAGGAGCGGCTTTAGCCGCGAATAACTTGCTGTCGCGGCTAAAGCCGCTCCTACAAATTTCACTGCAAATAGCAGTGAATTGAACCCGCTGAGATTAAAAATCTCTCGCCGTAAGTATAGTCTGCCCAGCTAGTTTTTGTTTTTTATAGTGATCTCGTTACCATTTTTTTCTTGATATCACCGATGGCTTTGGTCGGATTCAGCCCTTTCGGACAGACCTGAACACAATTCATAATGGTATGGCACCTGAACAATTTGAATGGGCCTTCCAGGTCAGCCAGACGCTCATCCAGCGCCTGATCGCGACTATCTTCAATAAAACGAGAAGCCTGCAGCAGTGCCGCCGGGCCTAAAAACTTATCAGGATTCCACCAGAATGACGGACAGGCCGTCGAACAACAGCCGCATAAAATGCATTCGTATAATCCATCAAGTTTCTCGCGTTGCTCAGGTGTTTGTGGCAACTCAACTTCGGGCATGGGATCTTTAACAATCAGGTAAGGTTTAACCGCCCGGTATTGTTGATAAAACTGGTCCATATCAACAATGAGGTCCCGCACCACTGGCTGTCCCGGCAAAGGCCTTACCTCAATCGGTTGTTTGAGCTCTGCCACCGGACTGATGCAGGCCAGCCCGTTAGTGCCGTTAATATTCATGCCATCAGAACCACAAACACCTTCACCGCAGGAACGACGAAAACTTAATGTCTCGTCCAGCTCATCTTTTATTCTTAACAACGCAGCCAGCAACATCATGCCCGGTTCAATATCTTCAAGTTCGTAGTCCTGCATATAAGGTTTGGCATCAACATCGGGGTTATATCTATAGACTTTGAATTTCATTGTTGCACTCCACTAATAGACACGTGGCTTCGGCGGGAAACTATCAACACTCATGGGTTTGGTGCGCACCGGCTTATAATCAAGCCCGCTTTCCAGAGAATACAAACTATGTCGCATCCAGTGTTTATCATCGCGTTCTGTATAATCCATACGCGAATGCGCACCACGACTTTCAGTGCGTGCATAGGCAGAGTGAATCGTTGCAAGCGCACAACACATTAAATTATCCAGCTCCAGCGCTTCAACTTTTGCGGTATTAAAAACACTACTTTGATCGTCAATCCGCGCATCTTTCAAACGCCTGGCAAGTTGTTCGACTTTTTCCACACCTTGCTTCAAAACGTCTTCATTTCTAAAAACACTGCAATGTTCTTCCATGACTGCTTTTAGCTCGTCACGTAACTGACTCACCGACTCGCCATCTGTTTTTCCTTTTTGATCCCAGCGTTGCAAATTTTCCATGGCTTTATCAATACTATTTTCATCCATAGTAAGGTGGTAACGATTTTCTGCCAGGTGCTCGATGATGTGATTAGCTGCGGCGCGACCGAAGACTAAAATATCGAGTAGTGAATTACCGCCCAATCGGTTCGCACCGTGAACAGAAACGCAGGCACATTCGCCAGCAGCATATAAACCAAAAACCGGTTCTTCTGGCGTGTCTTTAACCGGTACCACAACCTGTCCATAACGGTTCGTTGGAATGCCTCCCATCGTATAATGCGCCGTGGGAAATACGGGGATAGGTGTTTCTGCTGGATCGATACCCAGAAAAGTAATGCAGGTTTGCCGAATACCGGGCAATCTTTTTTGTATCACGGCTTCGCCAAGATGGTCCAGCTTGAGCATGACATGGTCTTTATTCGGGCCACAACCGCGGCCATCGCGCACTTCGGTCGCGATGGCGCGACTCACCACGTCCCGGCTCGCCAGGTCTTTTGCCTTGGGCGCGTAACGTTCCATTAAACGCTCACCATCACCGTTCACCAGGTAACCGCCCTCACCGCGAGCACCTTCGGTGATTAACATGCCTCGCCCGGCAATACCGGTGGGATGAAACTGGAAGAACTCCATATCCTGTAAAGGAATGCCAGCGCGTAAGGCCATGCCCAGGCCATCACCGGTGTTAATCAGTGCGTTGGTGGTGGTGCGGAACAACTGACCAGCCCCGCCCGTTGCCAGTAAAGTCGTCTTGGCTTCAATAACGATGATTTCACCATCATGAATGTTGAAGACCAATGCACCGAGTACATGCCCTTCTTCATCTTTTAAAAGATCGACCGCGAAGTATTCATCAAAAAAATGTGTTTTTGCGTGGATATTCTGCTGGTACAGACTGTGCAAAATAGCATGACCTGTTCTGTCTGCAGCAGCACAGGTGCGAGCCGCCTGGTCACCACCAAAATTCTGACTTTGCCCGCCGAAGGGTCGCTGATAAATACTGCCATTATCCAGTCGCGAAAAGGGTACGCCAAAATGTTCCAGCTCATAAACCGCTTTGGGTGCAGCTCTGCACATGTATTCAATGGCATCCTGATCACCCAGATAATCACTGCCCTTTACGGTGTCAAACATGTGCCAGTGCCAGTTATCCTGTGTCACATTAGACAGCGCAGCATTCATGCCACCTTGCGCAGCCACCGTGTGTGAGCGGGTGGGGAAAACCTTGGAAACAACTGCGACACTGGTGTCAGCATTCGATAATTGCAATGCCGCACGTAAACCACCACCGCCAGCACCAATAATGAGCGTATCAAATTGACGTCTTTTCATCACGCTCATCTCAATTCACCACCGATAACAATAAAATGCGGAATGCCAAAATGCGGAATGCCCACAAACCGCTGCCTGCCAGAACGCCCAGCACTAACGCAAGAATAAAAATTCGCAACATGATGTTATGAATGTAATCCAGTATCACATCACGGATACCAATCCAGGCATGAAAAAGAACGGCAATAATAAATAAACCAACGCCTACTGAATTTACAGGGTCAAATAACCAGGCTCTCCACAGCTCAAAACCGGTTTGTTCCGCAGAAACGCCACAGTAGATTAAATAAACAGTAAATAGCGCAATATAAACGCCACTAACACGTTGAATAACCCAGGGCCGCAGACCTTCGAGTACGTAAACGCTCATCTCACCAACTCGCATATAAACAGGGCTACAATAATGACTGATGCAAGCACCACCAGCCATGCACCATATTTTGCCTGTGTTTTCTCGACGCCGATATCTGCGTCGATCAGCAAAAATCGAATGCCTGCAAAAAAGTGGTGCGCCAGTGCCCACACCAGCATAACTTCCACAAGTAGAACCAGCGGATGCTGGAGGATAGTCATGACTTCAGCAAAACCATCGGAAGATATGACAGAAAGGTCAAGCAGATAAACAGCAAATGGAATCGCGATAAATAACAGAATGCCCGATGCGCGATGCGCCAATGACACCATGCCAGCGACAGGTAATCGTATCTTGAAAAGATTGAGATAAACCGGTCGCTTATCTTTCATCACACCATTCACCGTGCGCGCCCATGATTGTTATTATTAGCACTCTTGATTTAGGACTTAAGACTGGCTGGTTAATTCAATAAACCCGCTATTAGCCAACCACACTTAAAATCAAATGCGTTACGATGTCAATGTAAAACCTTATAATGTGTGCAATGAATAGTGACTACAAGTTGTCTAAAATACAGCAACTCACACCAGGCTGGAACCCACCATGAAACCCGAATGGAAAGACTTTCTGATTGACGCAGGCGCTGAATTTTCCAACGCAGCAGTAGCCTCCTTTGGCAATCCTGAACAGGAACGGCAAATTGCCCATTCAGGCGAAATTCTCTGCGATTTGTCCCACTATGGCCTGATTGCAGCCTATGGCGATGATGCCGAAAACTTCCTGCAGGGACAGTTTACCAACGATATTAATCGTGTCGATGCAACGCACAGCCAACTCAGCAGTTTTTGTTCGCCCAAAGGCCGAATGCTGGCGAATTTCAGAGTCTTTAAACGCGATGAAACCTGGTATCTGGCCTTGCCCTATGAACTGCTAGAGACCACTCTAGCTCGCCTGCGCATGTTCGTGATGAGAGCCAGAGTCACCCTGGAAGATGCCGACGATGCCCTGCTCAGGTTCGGTTTTAGCGGCCCTAAAGCTGAGGAGCAATTAAAAGCCATCACCGGATCCCTACCTGAAGAAACTGATACTGCTATCCAGCATGAAGACACTACTATTATCCGGGTCGCTGGTATGGAACCCCGCTTCGAGATTTACGGGCTGCTGGCTAGCATGAGCCGGCTCTGGCAATCACTGGATGTGGATGCTGCACCCGTGGGAGCCAATATCTGGGAACTCCTCAATATACAGGCCGGCATCCCGGTCATCGTCACGCAAACCATAGAAGCTTTTGTGCCACAGATGGCAAATATGGAGTTAATTAACGGCGTTGACTTCAAAAAAGGCTGCTACACCGGACAGGAAATTGTCGCTCGCATGCATTACCTTGGAAAGCTCAAGCGCCGCATGTACCGCATAAACATCGATACCAACCAACAGCCTGTGGCAGGTGATCGCTTGTTCGCAAAAGAATCAAAGGGTGGTTCGGGTACAGGAACGATTGTTAGTGCCCAACAACAGGCAGATGGCAGTTATGACGCACTGGCTGTGATACAAATTACCGATGCTGAAAACCAGCCGTTGAGGCTACACGATGCAAATGGGCCTGAGATAGAGGTGCTGGACTTGCCTTATAGTATTAAGGAGAAAAACTAGGCTTTGTCCGCAAATGAACGCAGATGAACACGGATAAAAAAAAACAATCTATTTGCCGCGAATTACGCAAAGGGCGCAAAAAAAAATAATTTGTTTTTAAAGATTTATTCGCGCCCTTTGCGTAATTTGCGGCCAAAAGATTTTGCTTTTAGCTAAGCCCGGAGCAGGTAGATTTCACAAACGTGAAGGTAAAACAAATTTTGCCGCGAAGCACGCAAAGGGCGCAAAGAAAAACACAAACAAAAATATTCTGTCATTGCGAGCGAAGCGCGGCAATCTTCAAAATTACGCGAACTGATAAAGATTGCCGCGCTTCGCTCGCAATGACGTATAAAATAAAAAGATTTTATTTGCGCCCTTTGCGTGCTTCGCGGCAAAAAAGCTTTTCAGCTTTTCGAATGAGTCCTAAAAGTCTAGAGCTAATCACTCAACTTCTTGTTTCATATGCGGAAACAAAATCACATCACGAATAGAAGGCGCATTCGTCAGTAACATCACCAGCCGATCAATACCAATACCCTCTCCTGCAGTGGGGGGTAATCCATACTCAAGTGCGCGAATATAATCCGCGTCATAATGCATAGCCTCTTCATCACCGGCATCTTTTTCAGCTACCTGTTTCTGGAAACGCTCTGCCTGGTCTTCGGCGTCGTTTAACTCCGAAAAACCATTGGCGATTTCACGACCACCGACAAAAAACTCAAAACGATCGGTGACAAATGGATTGTCGTCATTTCTTCGCGCTAACGGTGAGACTTCCGTAGGGTACTCCGTAATAAACGTGGGATCGATTAAACGATGCTCCACTGTTTTCTCGAAGATTTCAATCTGGATTTTGCCAAGCCCGTAACCATCTTTGATATGAACTCCCAGAGAGTCAGCCAGTTTACGTGCACTTTCAATGTCTGATAATGATTCAGCATTGATGTCTGGGTTAAAATGTAAAATAGAATCGAATACAGACAGTCGGGCAAAAGGTTTGCCAAAATCGTGCACATCATCCTGATAAGTTACTTTTGTTGAACCCAGCACTTCTTCGGTCAATTTTCTTAAAAGGTCCTCGGTCAAATCCATTAAGTCCTTGTAATCCGCATAAGCCTGGTAAAACTCGATCATGGTAAATTCAGGATTGTGACGGGTTGATACACCTTCGTTTCTGAAATTACGATTAATTTCGTAAACACGCTCAAAACCACCGACCACCAGCCGTTTTAAATACAGCTCGGGCGCGATGCGCATAAACATGGGCAGGCCCAGTGCATTATGATAAGTCTCGAACGGTTTAGCCGTAGCACCGCCGGGTATCACCTGCATCATCGGTGTTTCCACTTCCATGAAATCATGACCATCAAAATAGTTACGTATAAAAGCGATGATCTTCGTACGCAAACGGAAGGTGTCTTTGACTTCCTGGTTCATAATCAGGTCAAGATAACGTTGTCGATAACGTATCTCGGTATCATTTAAACCGTGAAACTTGCCGGGTAATGGACGCAAGGACTTTGTTAGTAAACTTATAGAGTCAACCTTGACTGAAAGCTCGCCGGTTTTTGTTTTGAACATCACACCTTCGGCACCAATCAGGTCTCCAACGTCCCATTTTTTGAAGCCTTCGTTGTAAACACCTTCCGGTAAGTTGTCACGTTGCAGGTACAATTGTATCTGCCCCGACATATCCTGCAATTTTGAAAAACTCGCCTTGCCCATGACGCGCTTTGCCATCATGCGGCCGGCAATAGTGACTCGTTGGGCTAGTTCTTCGAGTTCTTCTGCAGTCTTGTCTCCGTAATGCAGATGAAGGTCAGCTGCCATAGCGTCTCGCCTGAAATCATTGGGGAAAGCATTACCGCTTTCACGCAAAGCCTCGAGTTTTTCACGACGCTGCGCGATTAACTTGTTTTCGTCTTCTGCAGTGAGTTCTTTTGTTTCTTCAGTCATGATTTCAAGTTTAGTTAATGTTTATTTACCACAGAGGCACAGAGCACACAGAGAAAAACAATAAATAGTTAATAAATAAATACTATGTCATCTCGACTGAAAGGAGAGATCTCCTAACGATTGTGAGATCTCTCACATTCGTTCGAGATGACATAACAAAATTATAGCCTGGTTTTTCTCTGTGTACTCTGTGCCTCTGTGGTAGAGTTTTTTACTTATAATCCGCTTTTCAAACTAGCTTCTATAAACTGGTCCAGATCACCATCTAAAACTGCCTGGGTATTGCCTGTTTCAACATTGGTACGCAAATCTTTAATGCGTGATTGATCCAGCACATAAGATCGTATCTGACTACCCCAACCAATGTCTGATTTACTGTCTTCAACCACCTGTTGATCGGCATTGCGTTTCTGCATCTCCAGCTCATACAGTTTTGCTTTTAGCTGTTTCATGGCGGTGGCTTTGTTTTTATGTTGCGACCTGTCATTCTGACACTGCACCACAGCACCTGTCGGGTTATGTGTAATACGCACCGCTGATTCCGTGCGGTTAACATGCTGGCCACCTGCCCCGCTGGCACGATATACATCAATGCGTAAATCTGCCGGGTTGATATCTATTTCTATATCGTCGTCTATTTCTGGTGAAACAAATACCGCAGCGAAAGAAGTATGCCTTCGGTTGCCGGAATCAAACGGTGATTTTCTCACTAAACGGTGCACACCGGTTTCTGTACGTAATCGTCCAAATACATAATCGCCTTCAAAACGAATCGTTGCACTTTTTATACCGGCAACATCTCCTGGCGAGGCTTCCATCAATTCGGTTTTAAAGCCGTGCGACTCGCCCCAGCGCAGATACATGCGCAGTAGCATTTCTGCCCAGTCCTGCGCCTCGGTGCCACCGGATCCTGACTGAATATCGAGAAACGCATTACTGGCATCCATTTCACCGGAAAACATACGGCGAAATTCCAGTGCCGCAACCTGTTTTTCGAAATCCACCAAATCGTCTCGAACCGCTTGCGCGCTTTCTTCGTCTTCGTCCTCAACGGCCAGTGCAAGTAATTCTGCAGCATCGTTGAGGCCATTTTCCATCGTTTCCAGTGTGAGCACGATTTTCTCGAGACGGGAACGATCCTGACCTAGTTGCTGTGCTTTCTCCGGATTATTCCATACATCGGGCTGTTCCAGTTCTCTGCAAACTTCATCCAGCTCTTCTTTACGTGTATCGAAGTCAAAGATACCCCCTTAACGACAGAGATCGCTCTTTAAGATCGTTGATTTTGTTACTAATATCGTTGACTTCCATCTTGAATCTCTGAGTGTTCAATTCTTCGCTGCATACAGCAAAATTTGTAGGAGCGGCTTTAGCCGCGATGATTGCGGTAACAAGTTATTCGCGGCTAAAGCCGCTCCTACAACAGAATACCCCTTCCGCTTGCGGCAGGGGCTAATAAGCTGGCGCAGATAATACCCTATCAGCCACCATATCGCAGCATTTAGGCGCGTTTAGGCACCTGTTTCGGTTTGCTGGCGACGTTATCACGCAGGTAAACCGGTACCGCCTTAGCCGCTGAAACCGACAAACCTTTCTCATAAGCATCGGCAGCCAGTCTGGCGATGGCCTCTGCTGTCGGAAAGCAGTCATCCAGTGAGGTCACTAAACGGGGCCCCAGTTTGGGTTTCATGACTTCACCATAAGTCGCCCAGCCGGTGCCGGCAGCCACCCATTCGCCAGTCTCAGGCACTGCAACCCTGTCAGGTTTTATGACACATTCATTGCCCAGAAGGGTGATTTCAGCCCCCGAGTTACGCGTGTAGATGCCCCAGTAAACTTCCTGCATTCTGGCATCTATCGCGGCGATCACTTTATCAGCACCGGTTTGATCCATCGCTACTAACGATAAGGCCGCCAGCGTGGAAACCGGCACCACTGGAATATCATGAGCGAAAGCAATACCCTGAACCACACCAGCAGCCACTCGTATTCCCATAAATGAACCGGGGCCACGGCCAAAAGCCATGACATCGATGTCTTTAGCGCGGATATTGGCCTGATTAAGCAATTCATCAATCATGCCTAATATAAGGTGACTATGTTCTCTGGGCGCCAACCTGTACTGCTGGCTTATCTCACCATCGATTAACAATGCCGCAGAACAGGCCTCGGTTGAAGTATCAACTGCAAGCAGTTTCAAGCTCTGACTCCGTTGTTTTCTCCGTAAAGAAGGCCTCTACCATTTCCAGCTGATCGGTCACCGGCATCGGTGGCAGACTGTTAAGGAATACGCGACCGTAGGCTTTTGTCTTTAATCGAGGGTCACCGATAACCACCACACCGTGATCGTTAACATCACGTATCAATCTGCCCACACCCTGTTTAAGTGCAAGCACGGCTTTGGGTACCTGGTACTCCATAAAGGGTTGCCCGCCTTTACTGCGAATGGCATCGATACGCGCCTGCATTACCGGATCACCGGGCGATGCAAACGGCAATTTATCAATCACCACGCAGGACAGGGCACCGCCTCTGACATCCACGCCTTCCCAGAAACTGGAAGTACCCAGCAAAATGGCATTGCCTGCTTCGCGAAAACGGGCGAGTAATTCATGCTTGGGTAAATCACCCTGAATAAAAATCGGATAATCCACTTTGTTTTGCAGCATTTGTGCGGCTTCATTCATTGCACGGTAACTGGTAAATAAAAGAAACGCCCTGCCCTTACTCGCCTGCAAAACCGGCATGGCTTTTTCAATCAGCTTTTGGGTAAAGGCAGTATCAGAAGGCTCTGGTAATTCCGGCGGCAAATAAAGCAAACTTTGCTTTTCATAATCAAACGGGCTTGACCATACATCTGCCTGGTAGTTCTGCAATCCCATCGAGTTCGCAAAGTGATTAAAGTTTTTGTTAACCTGCAAAGTCGCCGAGGTAAATACCCAGGTGGCATCAAAATTCGACGTGTATTGTTTGAATAACTTTGCCACTTCAATGGGCGTTGAGTGCAACATAAAACTTTTGCTGAAGGTCTCGTACCAGAGCACGCAAACATTTTCATCAGCTTCACTTCCCTGCTGTGGATTCGCTGCAGAAAATAATTCAGCACGTTTTAATAAAGTAACACAACGTTGATGACATTGATCAAGACCACGACTTCTTTCGGAAGCCACAGCAAGTCGGGTGCTTAATTCAGACAATGCCGAAATTAACTGCGCCAGCATTTGCACTACCGAAGGTTTATGTTTTATTTGAACCCATGCCTGTCTTGCACCCGAGTCACCTAAAGCCAGTCTGAAATCACGCGCGGCGTTTTCAACCTCATCGGCATATTCACGAATTTCCGGCATATCGGGTGCATCATTAACCTGTTCTGCGATGGCGTCTTTTGCCAACGAGAAACATTGCCTGCTGGTCAGCGTATCGCCAAAAAAGCGTGAAGCGACTTCGTGTAACTGATGCGCCTCGTCTATCACAAAAGCATCCGCCCCCGGCAGCAACTCGGCAAAACCCTCCTGCTTCAGTGTCATATCTGCCAGTAACAAGTGATGGTTAATCACTAAAACATCGGCTTCCTGTGCTTTTTTACGCGCTTTTACGATGAAACAATCGCTCCAGTAATCACATTCACCACCGAGGCAGTTATC
>QIHT01000175.1 GCA_003229115.1 Gammaproteobacteria bacterium
TGCGAATAAATTATTCGGCATGTCCTTATGCCTCTCGCCTTCGGGGCTTCGTTCAAATCGCTGCTGGCGATTTAGTCGCACCTACAATTAACACCCCGTCAGCTTGCTGCGGGGTAGTTTATTAACTATCGTTTAAATAATTCTTAATTTATATGTGCAGGAAGTTTTTATATGGTCAGAGATGATGGCAGAAATCCAGGGGGCGGCTATTGCATACAGATACTAACGATAGATGATCAGGCGCAACAAGATATAGCGCAGAAGTCTTTTTATGTAGAAAACATCAGTAGAGGGGGTTTTCGTTTTATAGCAACAATAAATCTTGAAATTGATAGTCGCCTGAAAATATTACTAAGGTTTCCCGATGGCAGGCAGCAGAAAGTAACCGGCCGTATTTGCTATAGTGACCCTACCATTGAGGGCGATGCCATCGCTTATGGTTTCAGTGTTATCAGCGGGTTTTATTCTTTATTGCCTGATGTGGCTGCACGTTGATGGAGGTTCCGGTAAGGCTGAAAAGCGTTTTGCCGCGAAGGACGCAAAGGGCGCGAAAAAAGCATAAGAACAACAGGTCATCTTGTTGGTTAAAAACTTGCTGGTGTGACGTTGTTTTTCCAGGTTAATGATTCATATCTACGAACAATAGTTTTTACACACTTCGCGCCTTTTGCGTCCTTCGCGGCAAAAAAAAATTTTTGTTTGAGTGTTTGGAGCTATTGGCGTCATGCAAGTTTTTTAAATTTAATACGATGAGGATTGATAGCCTCATCACCTAAACGATTTTTCCTGTCTTCCTCGTAATCCGAATAATTGCCTTCATACCAGACAGTTTTACTGTCACCTTCAAAAGCCAGAATATGTGTGGCTATGCGATCAAGGAACCAGCGATCATGTGAGATAACGACAACGCAACCGGGAAAATCCAGAATGGCTTCTTCCAGTGCGCGTAAGGTTTCCACATCCAGGTCATTGGTGGGCTCGTCGAGTAACAATAAATTGCCACCACTCTTCAATAATTTAGCCAGGTGAACTCGATTACGTTCTCCACCGGAAAGATCCTTAATAAATTTTTGTTGGTCTTCACCTTTAAAATTAAAACGACTAACATACCCGCGCGAGGGTATGGTGTATGTTCCGATAGTAATGTTATCGAGGCCATCGGAGATTTCATTCCACACGGTTTTGCTGCCGTCCAGACTGTCTCTGGATTGGTCTACGTAACCGGTGACCACAGTTTCACCAATAGTAAAGTCTCCGCTGTCAGGTTGTTCTTCGCCCGTCATCATGCGGAATAGCGTAGTTTTGCCGGCACCATTGGCACCAATCACACCAACAATACCGCCGCGTGGCAATCTGAAGCTGAGTTCATCGTACAGAAGCTTGTCACCGTATTGTTTTTTAATGTTGCTGGCCTCAATGACTAATTCGCCCAGTCGTGGCCCGGGTGGAATGTAAAGCGATTTTGTTTCGCTACGTTTCTGATAATCGGCAGAGGAGAGTTCCTCAAAACGCTGCATCCGCGCCTTGCTTTTGGCCTGTCTTGCTTTTGGATTGGAACGTACCCATTCCAGTTCAGCTTTGATGGATTTTTGCCGACCGGCTTCTTTCTTGTCTTCCATGGCGAGTCTTTGTTCTTTTTGTTCAAGCCATGAAGAGTAATTGCCTTCCCACGGAATACCATGGCCGCGATCAAGTTCAAGGATCCAGCCAGCCACGTTATCGAGGAAGTAGCGATCATGAGTCACCGCGACGACGGTACCTTTATATTCCTTAAGAAAACGTTCAAGCCATGCCACGGACTCTGCGTCCAGATGATTGGTTGGCTCATCCAGGATTAACATGTCAGGTGATGACAGCAACAGGCGACAAAGTGCAACACGCCGGAGCTCGCCACCGGACAGCTTACTGACATCAGCTTCCCATGGGGGCAGGCGTAGAGCATCAGCGGCAACGTCCATGATGCGATCCATATTATGTGCATCGGCTGCCTGCAGGATATTTTCCAGACGCGCCTGTTCAGCGGCGAGCGCGTCAAAATCGGCATCGGCTTCGCCATAGGCGGCATAAACGGCTTCGAGTTGTTCGTGGGCCTGTTTTATTTCGCTCAGGCCTTCTTCTACATTGCCGCGTACATCCTTGCTTTCATCGAGTTGAGGCTCCTGCGGCAGGTAGCCAATACGTATATCGCTTGCCGGGCGAGCCTCGCCAATAAAATCATCATCGACACCGGCCATGATGCGTAGCAGGGTCGATTTACCTGACCCGTTGTAGCCCAGCACGCCGATTTTGGCACCGGGAAAAAAATTCAGATTAATGTCTTTGAGGATTTCTTTTTTCGGCGGTACTACCTTGCCGAGGCCGTTCATGGTGAAAATATATTGTGCCATATGCTAATGCCGCTTATTTAAGAGATATGTTGTTTTGTTGCCATTGAGAACCCCTCGGATAAATCGAGATAAATTCTGCGTGGTAATAAATAAAACGTCATTGCGCGCTACCGCTCGCAATGACGCTGCTTTAATATTTTGATGCTTACGTAATCGGCATTAGTGCCATATGCTTGTTTATGCCGCTGCCTGTGCAATCAATGTTGTGTGGGGGATTATATCTGCAATGGCTTGATTTTAAAGTTGAAATGGCGCTTTTATGGCAGCTATTATGCGTTGCCAGCTTTAGCCAGGTGATATCATCTGCGCCCCCACTGACCACGATGTCAGAGTGGGAATTTCTTTGAAAAACATGCAGTAACAGCAGCTTTTTGGTACTATTGGTGCCCTTTTCCCGGCTGCCCTGTGTGACGCAGAGCGCCCAGGACGTATTTAGATAAAACCGAGGAGTATTGATGTTTTCCAAAGCAATGACCATTGAGGGCTACGATGAGGCTTTATCGGCAGCAATGGACCACGAAGTCCGGCGTCAGGAAGAGCATATCGAGCTGATTGCCTCGGAGAATTATGCCAGCCCCCGCGTAATGCAGGCGCAGGGCTCTTTGTTGACCAATAAGTATGCAGAAGGTTATCCCGCCAGACGTTATTACGGCGGTTGCGAAAATGTTGATGTGGCCGAGCAACTGGCGATAGACCGTGTTAAACAGATATTCGGCGCTGAATACGCCAATGTGCAACCACACTCCGGTTCGCAGGCGAATGCGGCTGTTTATATGACCTTATGCCAGCCCGGTGACACCATCCTGGGTATGTCACTGGCCGATGGCGGTCATTTAACTCACGGTTCGAAGGTCAGTTTCTCCGGCAAGCTCTATAACGCCATTCAGTACGGTCTTAATAATGAAACAGGCGAGGTTGATTACGATCAGGTACAGCGTCTGGCTGATGAACATAAACCCAAAATGATTGTCGCCGGTTTTTCTGCTTACTCCCGCGTTATGGACTGGAACCGTTTCCGTAAAATTGCAGACTCTGTGGGTGCTTACCTGTTTGTCGACATGGCTCATGTTGCAGGCCTGATTGCTGCCGGTTTGTATCCCAACCCCACCGAAGTCGCCGATGTCGTAACATCAACAACGCATAAAACTTTGCGCGGTCCTCGTGGCGGTATTATTCTCGCGGGTGCTAATTCAGTCATGAAAAATGAAGACATCGGAAAGAAACTGAATTCTGCAATCTTCCCCGGTACGCAGGGCGGGCCGTTGATGCATGTGATCGCTGCTAAAGCCGTCGCCTTTAAAGAAGCCCAGGAACCTGAGTTTATTACCTACCAGAAACAGGTCATCGTCAACGCACAGGCGATGGCCGAAGTTGTAATTAAACGTGGCTACAAAGTGGTTTCGGGTGGCACAGACAATCATCTGTTCCTGTGGGATTTGATCGACAAAGGTATTACCGGCAAAGTTGTCGAGGTAGCATTGGGTCTGGCGCATATTACGGTGAATAAAAATGCTGTTCCCAATGATCCGCAGTCACCTTTTGTTACCAGTGGTATTCGTGTAGGAACACCGGCGATGACCACGCGCGGTTTTAATGAAGAAGATTCAAGAAATCTTGCTGAATGGATGTGTGACATTATCGATAGCATCAACGGTGAAAGTGCCGATGAGAAAGTAATCAATGATGTTAAGAAAAAAGTCAGCGAGATATGTAAAAGATTACCGGTTTATCAGTAACAACCAGGTCATCGAGTAGACTAATGCATTGTCCATTTTGCCCTGAACCTGATACACGCGTTATTGATTCGCGTTTATCGAACGATGGAAAACAAGTACGCAGAAGGCGTGAGTGTGCTGCATGCAGTGAACGCTTTACCACCTATGAATCGGCTGAGCTAAATATGCCGCGCATAGTTAAAACCGATGGTAGTCGTGTGCCTTATAGCGATGAGAAATTGCAGGCCGGGGTGATGCGCGCACTGGAAAAACGCCCAGTGAGTACGGAGCAGATTGAAGAAGCGCTTGGTAGAATCAAACATGAATTACTCACTACCGGTGAAAAGGAAATTCCATCCAGCAGCATAGGTAACTGGGTTATGGATGAACTGTTAGCGCTGGATCATGTTGCTTATATACGTTTCGCTTCGGTATACCTTGATTTCAGCGATATCAATGCATTTAGTGATGCCATTGATCGTCTGGATCAGAAAAGTATTCCGAGGAAAAAACGTAAGTAATCCGGCAGCGATTTGAACAACAAAAACGTTTCTGCTAACGAATATATGCAGCGTGCATTAGTTTTGGCTAAACGTGGTTTATACACGACTGACCCCAATCCGCGTGTAGGCTGTGTGCTGGTCAACAATGGAGAAATTGTCGGAGAAGGCTGGCATCAAAAAGCGGGTGAGCCACACGCAGAAATCCTGGCGCTAAGGTGGGCGGGAGATAAGGCAAAAGGATCGACAGTCTATGTAACACTGGAACCCTGTAATCACACGGGTAAAACACCACCCTGTGCTGATGCGTTAATACAGGCAGGCGTAACAAAAGTGATCGCGGCCATGGTTGATCCTAATCCGCTGGTTGCTGGTAAGGGCCTGAAAAAATTACGCGACAATGGAATTGATGCAGAAAGTGGTGTGTTAGAAGATCAGGCCCGGAAGTTAAACCCGGGGTTTATTAAACGCATGCAAACCGGCCTGCCTTATGTGCGCGTAAAAATGGCCATGAGCCTTGATGGCCGTACCGCCATGGCGTCAGGTGAAAGCCAGTGGATAACAGGTGAAGCAGCGCGTAGAGATGTTCAGACCTTGCGCGCAAGAAGCTCGGCTGTTTTGACAGGCATCGGTACAGTGTTAGCAGATGATCCCTCGATGAATATCCGGTTATCCGCAAAAGAACTGGGGCTTGATGGTGATGTCAGACAACCAGTGCGTGTTGTTTTAGACAGTCAACTACGTTTTCCTTCTGATTCGAAATTATGCAAACAGCAAGGAGATGTTCTGCTGCTGACCACGTCTGATGCCAATAATACTACGGCGGATTGTGAGGTTATAAAAATGCCAGTTGTGGATAATCGAGTTGATCTAAAGGCAGTAATGAAGTTGCTGGCAGAACGACAGGTGAACGAAGTACATGTCGAAGCAGGTGCCACATTAACCGGTGCGTTGTTACAAAACGAACTGGTTGATGAAATTGTAGTTTATATGGCGCCGCATATAATGGGTGATGAGGCCAGAGGTTTGTTCTCACTGGCCGGACTTTCTACAATGAAGGACAGAATATCACTCGACATTCAGGATGTACGAACCATAGGCAAGGATATACGCATAACAGCAAAACCGAATTACGTTTAAAGTAACCATCAGGAAAAATTAATGTCCACCATTGTAGTAGTAAAGAAAGCAGGCAAGGCTTGTATCGCGGCTGATAGTTTGACAAGTTTTGGCGATCTTCGCCTCGGTTCCGAATACGATGCCGGTTACGATAAAATTTTAGTCAGCGGTGATACGCATATTGGCATTGTTGGTAGTGCTGCGCACCAGTTGGTGATGGAAAGTATTTTTAATGAGAAAAAAGTAAATACTGATTTCTCTTCAAAACTGGCCGTGTTTGAAACGTTTAGAGCATTACACCCGGTACTTAAGGAAAAATATTTTCTGAATGCAAAAGATGAAGATGATGATCCCTATGAGTCCTCACAAATTGATGCGTTGATAGCTTCTCCGCAAGGAATTTTTGGTGTGCATTCATTGCGAGAGGTTTCGGAATATATAAAATTCTGGGCGATTGGTTCGGGTTCTGAGTATGCCCTGGGTGCGATGTTTGCCGTCTTTGATCATTTTGATACGGCAGAAGAAATTGCAGCTGCCGGTGTTAAAGCCGGTGCCGAATTTAATAATGCGTCATCAATGCCAATGACAAGTTACGTCACTGATTTAGCGACGCTCAAGTCTGTTAATGGTTAGTCGTTAAAGTGTTTACCGGAATTATCGAAGCAGTAGGTAATATTCAACGTATGCAACCGATGGGTGGTGACATGCGGATTATTATTGATACTTCGACACTTGATATGATGGATGTTGAGTTGGGCGACAGCATTGCGGTTAATGGTGTTTGTCTGACGGTGGTTAATTCTGAGCAGGCTTCGTTTACTGCTGATGTATCCAATGAGACTATCTCCCTGACAACGCTACAGGACTTAAAAGTCGGTAGCCCGGTAAATCTTGAAAAAGCACTACTGCCTACAACACGTTTGGGTGGTCATCTGGTTAGCGGTCATGTGGATGGTGTGGGCACGGTTGTTGATGTTACAGGCGATGCACGATCAGTGCGATATACGATAAGAGTGCCTGATGCACTAAAAAAATATATCGCTGTTAAAGGTTCTATTTGCGTTGATGGTACAAGCCTGACGGTGAATGTGGTTAATGATGATTACTTTGAGATTAACATTGTTCCTCACACACAGGAAAAGACCATTATCAAGAAGTATAAATCGGGCACCCGGGTAAATCTGGAAGTGGATCTTGTTGCGCGTTACCTTGAGCGTTTGTTAATGGATACACCCAATGAGAAAAATAACGGTTTAAGTAGTGAGATGCTGGCTAAAGCCGGTTTTACAGGCCAGTAACAGAACCATTATGAAACTTAATAGCGCAGAAGAAATCATCGAAGATATTCGTCAGGGCAAGATGGTCATCATAATGGATGATGAGGACCGTGAAAACGAAGGCGATCTGTTAATGGCAGCAAGTTGCGCCACTGCTGATGATATTAATTATATGGCACGCTTCGGCCGTGGCCTGATATGTCTGACTCTGACGCAGGAGCGTTGCGAACAATTGCATTTGCCTTTAATGGTGGGTGGCGCAGATACCATGCACGGTACCAACTTTACGGTTTCCATTGAAGCCGCCGATGGTGTCACCACCGGTATTTCGGCAGCTGATCGCGCTATCACTGTTGCTGCAGCCGTTAAAGAAGGCGCAGGCCCGGATGATATTGTGCAACCAGGCCATATCTTCCCATTAATGGCACAACCGGGCGGAGTGCTGAATCGTGCCGGCCATACTGAAGCGGGCTGTGATCTGGCCAGACTGGCAGGGCTGGATCCGAGTGCTGTCATTGTTGAAATCCTCAATGAAGATGGCAGCATGGCACGTCGACCTGACCTTGAAAAGTTTGCCGAGCAACACGATCTGAAAATTGGCACCATCGAGGATTTGATCAGCTACCGCATTAAAAATGAAAAAACGGTTGAAAGAATTGCTGAGACGGAAATTACCACGGACCATGGCTCATTCAGCTTGCTGGCATTTCAAAACACACTCGATAAAACCCTGCATTTTGCGCTGGTAAAAGGTGAGATTACTGGTAACGAAGAAGTCCTTGTTCGTGTGCACATGGTTGATACACTGGTTGATGTTATGGGCTCTGTTCATTCGAAAAGCTGGCCTTTGCAGGATGCTATCAGGAAAATTTCTGCTGAGGAGCAGGGGGTGGTTGTTATCCTTAGACGAGCAGATGAAGAGCGCGCGATGTTACAATGGATGACAGATAATTTATCAACCAGCAAACCGAAAACCAAACAACCTGCAGATTTACGTACAGATGGTGTGGGTGCACAGATACTGATGGATGTCGGTGTTAAAAAAATGCGTTTAATGACGGCACCAAAAGTTATTCACGGCCTGGCAGGTTTTGGTCTGGAAGTGGTTGAGTATATCAGTGGCGAAGACTAGAGTTGCCTTAATCTTAATTAGAGTATGAAACATGAGTGACAATACAATAGAAGGTAGTTTGCAATATAAAAAAGGCACATTTGCCATTGTGTGCGCTCGATTCAATGGTTTTGTTGTTGAGAGTTTGCTAGCGGGCGCAGTAGATACACTTAAACGTAGTGGTGTGTCTGATAATGACATTACCGTGGTTAAGGTGCCCGGTGCATTTGAGCTGCCTGTGGTTGTGCAAAACCTGGCGCAGAGTGGAAAATATAATGCCATCATCGCACTGGGCGCAGTGATACGTGGTGCTACGCCTCATTTTGATATTGTGGCTAATGAATCTGCAAAAGGCCTGTCAGCGATAGCGCTTGATCATGGTTTACCGGTTATTAATGGTATTCTAACCACGGATTCCATTGAGCAGGCGATTGAGCGTGCTGGTACCAAGGCCGGTAATAAAGGCGCTGAAGCTGCAGCCGGTGCTATAGAAATGGTCAATTTATTGCAGAAGCTTGATTAGTTCGAGCAGAACAATCAAAACAATCATCAAAAGCCGGATCGAGCAACATTATGTCAAAACCAGCAAGCCTGGCGAAAGCAAGAGGCAAAGCAAGACGGCTTGCCATGCAGGCAATTTACCAATGGCAAATGACCGGTGACGATGTTGCTACTATTGAAAAACAGTTTGCTGAAGAAAATGGCATGACATCGGTTGATGCCGACTATTTTAGTGAATTATTGCATGGCTCAACCGGCGATACTGCTGAAGCCGATAAGTTACTGGAAAAATATATGGACCGTCTGATTGATTCTGTTGATCCGGTCGAACGGGCGATTTTACGCCTTGCCTGTTATGAGCTTCTGAAGCGACTTGATGTACCTTATCGGGTTGTTATTAATGAAGCCGTGACACTGACAAAGAAATTCTGTGCAGTAAAAAGCCATACATTTATTAATGCTGTGCTTGATAAGGTGGCAAAGCAAATCCGAACAGCCGAAATGGCCAATGGCTGACAAAGCTGAATTTGATCTGATTAAAGAATACTTCACACCAGAAAACTGGCGCAAAGATGTGGTTCTCGGTGTTGGTGATGACTGTGCTTTACTGGCACCACCGACTGGCCAGCAATTGGCATTGACGGTTGATACACTGGTTGCCGGTATTCACTTCCCGGTTGAAACATCCCCTGCTGATATTGCCTACAAGTCTATTGCTGTTGGTTTAAGTGACCTTGCTGCAATGGGTGCTGAACCTGCCTGGTTAACACTTGCTTTGACACTGCCTGATATAAATTCCGACTGGTTGCAGTCATTTTCAAAAAGTTTTGCGAAAACATCAAAAGATTATGATCTGCAGTTAATCGGTGGTGATACCACGCAAGGGCCATTAGCGATTACTGTACAGGCAATGGGTCTGCTTGAGCCTGGCCTGTCAATGCAGCGTGGTAATGCAAAACCGGGTGATCTGATTTACGTTACTGGGTCACTGGGTGATGCCGCGCTCGGCCTCAAGCTGTTATTATCAAATACATCGGTTGATCAGGAAATACTCGACCTGTGCCTGAGCAAACTCAATCGTCCTGTGCCGAGAATAAATTTTGCCCGGGCAGCAGCAAAACACTGTTCATGTGCGATTGATATATCTGATGGCCTGGCGGCAGATTTGGGGCACATACTCGATGCAAGTCAGTGCAGTGCAGAAATTTATCTTGATAAGCTGCCTGTTTCGCGGCAACTGGAAAAATATTACACCAATCCTGACCATGGAAAGTTAGAAGTAGACTGGAAGCTGGTGCTGGCAGGCGGTGATGATTACGAGTTATGTATGACACTCCCTGAAGAGCAGTCGGCAGCACTCGTTTCACTGGCAGAGTCCATGGCTTTGTCGCTCACTCGCATCGGCAGGGTTGGCTCTACTAATGGACTGCAGATTCTTGATGAAAACCGGCAGCCGTTTATTTTAGATAAATCAGGTTATGAGCATTTTGATAACAATGGCTGAATCAAAACCACGCATACAGATTAAAGAACTTAAGGATCCGGTTGTCTTCATCGGGCTTGGTCTGGGTAGTGGACTTGCCCCAAAAGCACCGGGTACTGCAGGCACATTAGTCGCTGTACCTTTGTATCTTGTTATGCAGAATCTTTCATTGATGTGGTACGCAGCTATTACCGTTAGCATTATTCTGGCAGGTATATGGGTCTGTTCCTATTCGGCAAAAAAATTAGGCGTGCATGATCACCCGGCGATAGTTATTGATGAAATTGCCGGTTTTTTAATTACCATGTTTGCAGTGCCTGCAGGTTGGGTCTGGTTGATAACAGGTTTTGTCCTGTTCAGATTTTTTGATGCAGTTAAACCCTGGCCAATATCCTGGATGGACAGGAATTTAAAAGGCGGTACGGGTATTATGCTGGATGACGTGGCAGCAGGTCTGGTTTCATTGGCGCTTATTCACGCGTACCTGTATACAACCGGGGCTTACTGATGAAGCAACGAGCTTACTTACTGTTTATTGTTCTGCTTGTTTTCTCGCTGCCAGTTCAGGCGGCAAAAAGTATCGTGGTTGAGGCGTTATTTTCGGGAAAAGCAGTGATTATGATCGATGGCCAGCGACGTGTGTTAGCTGTGGGTGATACTAGCCCTGAAGGTGTCAAACTGATTGCAGCTGATAGCAGAAAGGCCACCCTGGAAATAAATGGCCAGAGAAAAGATTACACGCCCGGTTCAACCATTTCCTTTGATTTTGAGAAACCTGAGATGCTGCAGGAAAAGCTGTATGCCAATGATCGGGGCATGTTCCTTACCGTAGGTAGTATTAACGGGCAATCTGTTCGTTTTCTGGTGGATACCGGGGCCACATCAGTAGCAATGAACAAATCTCAGGCTAAAAAACTGGGTGTTCGCTACAGATTAGATGGCGAACCAACGACAGCGAGTACCGCATCAGGTTTTGTGCGCAGTTACAGGGTGTTCCTTAAGTCCGTTGCTCTGGGGAAAATAAAGCGAAACAATGTCGAAGCTATGGTCATTGACGGTAACCATCCGGGGCCAGTTTTACTGGGCATGTCTTTTTTGAGAGGCCTGAAAATTGAAAAAAGCGGCGATGTTTTGCTGTTAAAACAAAAGCAATAGCGGTTAATGAAGCTGTTGTCGTGGTTGACATCAAGTTGAAGTAATATAATCAATTATTATCATAATCTACTGTTTATTAAGTTAAATTTACACACAGCCTGATTTCCCAGTCATTTACAGCAGTCTGGTTAACGGGTCAGCAAAACAATCTACAGGCGCCTATAAACTCTAAAAATTATGGTTATTTATTAATCACTGTGGGTGTAATATCCCGTGGCTTGCCAGGTAATCTGTAGGTGCGAATTTATTCGCACCTACAATAAACTACCCCGCAGCAAGCTGACGGGGTAGTTTATTGGAAGTGCCTGAATTTTTTGACAAAAAGCATTTTTTGTTGGAAACTTGAGAGTTCTAAATACTAAAAAATAAACCAAACGGGATTCGAAAAAATGGCAGAATTGTTCTCCAACGAATGGGCGCAGGCCTACAAGGAAGCCTGGAATGCTGATGAGGATATCACTACAACGCTGGAGAGAGCGGGTTTTCATTCGGTGGTGGCTTTTGGCTTTCCGGATGAAGAGGCTCCCGGTTTTGTCATGACTATTGAGAATGGCAGAGTCGTATCTACTGAGCAGAAGTCTCAGGACGATATTAACTGGGATATTCGTGCCACCAAAGATAACTGGCTGGCGCTGGTCGCCAAACCTCCCGGTTTAATGAAACTGGGCATGGCCTACACATCACGCAAAATGCGTTTCAAAAAAGGCGATTACGCCACCATGATCAAAGACCCCAGCCTGGCGGGTGCTTTTGTGAAATCTTTTGGTCTTATGGCAAAAGTGACCTAAGTATTGATATATGGCGCTGAATACTGGAAGAGGCTGACAATTGTCAGCCTTTTT
>QIHT01000057.1 GCA_003229115.1 Gammaproteobacteria bacterium
TCACTAATCATACGGATGCCAACGACAAACCCTGCGCCGACAAATCCCAGCAAAAATCGCATCAGCGCCAGTTGCTGATAGTTTTCAACCATGGCAAAAATGACGCACAACACACCCGAGAGCAGCAGTATTGAAGAGAACATAATGCGCGGCCCCAGCTTGTCCACCAGCATGCCAACAACAATGCGAGCGGGAATGGTTAGTGCCACGTTAAGAATTAACAGAGCTTTTACTTCCTGATCGCTTAAGCCGAAGGTTTCGCGTATCGCAACCATTAACGGCGCATGTGCAAACCAGACCATGAACGAAAGAAAAAACGCGATCCAGGTTAAGTGCAGGATGCGCATGTTGCCGGTCAATGAAAAAAGATTTAACTTGCTGCTGTTAACCACAATCTCTCCAGATAAAAAGATTCAAATTATTTATGTTGTTGGCCTGGTTGCAGGACTCGTGCCAAGTTCAGAAGTATGGTTGAGACGTTACTGGCGTGCTAGTGAGTGCCAGTAACCTGTATATTAGGGAATCATTATGGTGCGCCCGTGAATGTTTAAGCACTATTTTGGTGCAATTTAGTGGATTAATAGGAGCCAGGGCTCATGGAGTGGCTGTTTCAGGGTATAAAAAGGTGGCACAGCTTTTGCACTATGGCTTCTATGTATTTATTTGGAGCCTTTTGATGAAACAGAAATTAGTCCTGGTTGGCAACGGAATGGCCGGTGTGCGTACGCTTGAAGAGCTGTTCAAACATGGTAATGACCAATACGATATTACGGTTGTGGGCTCCGAGCCGCATCCGAATTACAACCGTATTATGTTATCGCCGGTACTCGCCAGCGAAAAAACCATTGATGACATCATTTTGAACAGTAGAGAGTGGTATCAAGAAAATGATATCGAGCTGATTACAGGTGACACGGTAACCGAGATTTCGCGCGTTAAACGTGCAGTGATTACCGAAAGTGGCCGGGAAATTCCTTACGACCGTCTATTAGTCGCCACAGGCTCTAACCCGTTTATCATTCCAGTGCCGGGTGCAGATAAAGAAGGCGTACTCGGTTTTCGTGATATTTACGATGTTGAGCAGATGGTGCAGGCGTCAAAAGATTACAAGAACGCGGTTGTAATTGGTGGCGGTCTGCTTGGTCTTGAAGCGGCTAACGGTCTGCTGAAACAGGGTATGAATGTAACTGTTGTACATTTACTCGATTCGTTAATGGAGCGTCAATTAGATAAGCCTGCTTCCGCGATGTTGAAAGCTTCATTAGAAGAGCGTGGCCTTACTTTCCTGATGGAAGCGCAAACCGCAGAAATTGTCGGCGATAAGCGTGTATCAGCGGTAAAGTTTGCCGATGGTTCGCAAGTGGACGCCGACCTTGTTGTCATGGCCGTTGGTATACGCCCGAATCTGGAGCTGGCACAAAAGGCGGGTATCTATTGTGAGCGTGGCATTGTGGTTAACGACACCATGCAAACTTATGATCCACAAATTTATGCGGTAGGCGAGTGCGTGCAACATCGCAATGAATGTTACGGTCTGGTGGCGCCTTTATTTGAACAGGCAAAAGTTGCAGCCAATCATCTTGCTCATATAGGTAGTGCGCGCTACGAGGGCTCGGTCACATCAACAAAACTAAAAGTAACCGGCATAGATCTTTTCTCGGCCGGCGACTTTAACGAAGCAGAAGGTGATGAATCATTGGTGATGCAGGATTCGGCTGCAGGGATTTATAAAAAGCTGGTGATTCGAGATGACAAAATTAAAGGCGCAGTCATGTACGGCGATACCATGGATGGAACATGGTACTTCCAGCTAATGCGCGAAGGCACCAACATCGCCGACTTTAGAAGAACGATTTTATTCGGCCAGCATGATTTAGGTGATGCGGGTCATGGTGATGCAAAAGTATTATCATTATCTGATGATGCGGAAATTTGTGGTTGTAATGGTGTCACCAAAGGTGACATTGTTCAGGCAATCAGTAAAAACGGTATCTTCACTTTAGATGAAGTACGCGCACATACAAAAGCCTCCTCTTCCTGTGGCTCATGTACAGGCTTAGTAGAAGCATTACTCGCGCATAGCGTGGGCGATGGTTATGACGATAAACCAAGCAAAAAAGGCATGTGTGGCTGCACCGATCATAGTCATGATGATGTAATTAATGCCATTAAAGAACATGAACTAAAATCAATGCCCGCGGTTAGAGAGTTTCTCGAATGGAAAACACCAGACGGTTGTGCATCTTGTCGCCCAGCATTGAATTATTACCTGTTAGCACGTTGGCCTGCTGAATATAAAGATGATGCGCAATCACGCTTTATTAATGAAAGGGCCCACGGCAACATTCAAAAAGATGGCACCTATTCTGTTATCCCTCGCATCTTTGGTGGATCAACAACGGCACAGCAACTAATGGATTTAGGACGTATTGCTGAAAAGTGGAATGTACCAACTGTTAAGTTCACCGGTGGCCAGCGAATCGACATGTTGGGTCTGAAGAAACATGAGCTGCCTGGAATCTGGGGAGATCTCAGCGAGGCCGGTTTTGTTTCTGGCCATGCTTACGGCAAAGCACTGCGCACAGTAAAAACCTGCGTGGGTTCTGAGTGGTGCCGTTTCGGTACGCAAGATTCAACTCGATTAGGTATTTTACTGGAAGAGCTGACCTGGGGTTCGTGGATGCAGCATAAATACAAACTGGCTGTTTCAGGTTGTCCGCGAAACTGTGCAGAAGCCACGATTAAAGACTTCGGTGTGGTATGTGTAGATTCAGGTTATGAATTACATGTTGGTGGTAATGGCGGTATTAAAGTTCGTGTCACTGATTTGTTATGCAAAGTCGAAACTGAAGAAGAAGTTCTGGAATACGTTGGTGCCTTTACCCAGAAGTACCGTGAAGAAGCGCATTACCTTGAGCGTACCGCGCCGTGGGTAGAGCGTGTTGGCTTAACCTATATTAAAGAGTGTATTCTTGATGATGAAGCGGAACGTAAAGCACTGTGCGAAAGATTCAAGTTTAGCCAGACCTTTGCACAGATTGATCCATGGAAAGCGCGTGCAGAAGGTGAAGCTGCGCAGGAATTCACGCCATTGAAGATTGCGGGATAATTAAAATGAATGCAGTAGAGAAACTAAATATGACTCAGGAAAATAAGAGCAGCTGGATAGAAGTCGTTGCACTGGACGATATTCCACAATTGGGTTCGCGTGTGATTGAAACTGATACCATGAACATAGCGGTTTTCAGAACGGCAAGCGATGAGGTATTTGCAATGAAAGATCAGTGCCCACACAAAAAAGGGCCGCTATCTCAAGGTATAGTGCATGGAAATTCCGTGACCTGTCCGTTGCATAATTGGAAGATAGATTTAGCCAGTGGTAAAGCGCTAGGGCCGGATGAAGGATGTACTAATGTTTTCCCGACCAAGGTTGAAAATGGTAAGGTTTTTATTGAATTGACCCAGGCAGGTTGACTGCGGAAGGAGGCATTATGTTAGTTAAAGATATTATGACAACAAATTTACGTACGGTTACATCCGATAAAAAACTGGGTGAGGTCGTGTCGCTTATGTGCATCTATCGATATAGCGGTATACCTGTTGTGGACAATGACAAGCTGGTCGGCACGGTGTCTGAGAGTGATGTTTTAGGAAAGATGTTCCCCAGGCTCGAAGATCTGATGGATAACATGTCAACCGTAAATTATGACGACCAGATAAACCAATACAGTGAAGTTGTAAATATTAGTGTAAAAGATGTAATGACGCCAACAGTGATTACCATTAAACCGGATATGCATATTTTGCAAGCTGCCTCGATGATGGTTGGACGGAAGTTTCGACGCATTCCTGTGGCCATTGGTGACAAGTTAGTGGGTATGGTGAGCATGGGCGATGTGCACAAGGCGATTTATCAAAGCACATTGGCGACGAAATTATAGATAAAAAGAATTTTTTTGCCGCGAAGGACGCAAAATACGCAAAAGGTTAAAACCTGAAAAGCGTTACTTTGCGCTCTTCGCGTCTTTTGCGGCAAGATTGATTATATTTTTGGTACTAGATAATGTTATTTGGTCGTAAACAAAAAAATCCGATTACTATCGCAGACAAAGGCGTGGTTGAATGGAAATACACTACGTGCGGTTACTGTTCCACCGGTTGTTCCATTGAAGTCGGTTTAGATGAAGGCGGTGAGCCGGTAGCATCACGCGGTCTTGCCGATGCCGATGTTAATCGCGGTAAATTATGTGTTAAAGGTATTTTTAAGCATGAAGTGTTTCGTAAAACAGCAGGTCGTGGCAAAACTCCATTAAAACGCAAATATTTTACTGATGAATTCAAAGAAGTTAGCTGGGATATTGCGCTGGATCACACAGCTTCAGAGATAACACGTATTCAGGAAAAATACGGTAGAGATTCGTTTGCTATTGTTTCCACTGGACAAATTATGACCGAGGAATTTTATACGCTCGGCAAGCTGGCTCGCGGTGTCGTGGGTACGAATAACTATGATGGCAATACCACACTGTGTATGGCGTCTTCAGTATCCGGTTATAAACGTTCGTTTGGTTCCGACGGTCCCCCCGGTTGTTATGATGATTTTGAACATACCGAATGTTTACTGGCCATTGGTTCTAATTTACCCGAACAGCATCCCATTATTTACTGGCGTTTAAACGAAGCATTAGAGCGTCTTGATCGTGAAGGTAAATCGCGTTTCCCTATTATCGTTATAGATCCGCGTGTCACCATGTTCGCGCAAATGGCAGATATACATTTGACAATCTCGCCGGGAACCGATCTGGTCTTACTCAATTCACTGGCACATGTCATTCTTGAAGAAGGATTGGCAGATGATACATATATTAAAGCGCATACCGAAGGTTACGATGAGTTCAATGTAGTTGTAGAAGACTATTCGCCTGAATCAGCTGCTCCAGTATGTGGTATCGATGCTGATATGATTCGCAAAGTCGCACGACTCTACGCTAAAGCAGGCGCTGCGATGACGATCTGGACCATGGGCATTAATCAAAGCACACACGGCTCGGATGGCGTGTGCGCAATTAATAACCTGAATTTAATCACTGGCAATATCGGTAAACCCGGTGGTTCATCTTTGTCGATTACTGGTCAGTGTAATGCCATGGGCACCCGTGAATGGTCATCGTGCTCAGGTTTGCCGGGTTATCGTGCGCTGGAAAAAGCGGAAGACCGTAAAGAGATTGCCGACTTTTGGGGAATTGACGAAGCATTCTTTCCTAAAAAACGCGGCATGTTTATGACCGATATTTTACCTGCAATTGAATCGGGTGAAATTCGAGGCTTGTGGTTAATTGCCACCAATCCGATGACCTCAATGGCGGACACGGGTTTGATGCGTAAACTGCTCGCCAAACTTGAATTTCTGGTAGTGCAGGATTCATACCGCGATGTTGAAACTAACGAATATTCGCATGTGTATTTACCTGCGGCAGTGTGGGCAGAAAAAGAAGGTTGTTTTACCAATACTGAACGCCGGGTCAATTTAATTCGCAATGTGTGCAAACCCTATGGTGATTCGAAAACAGATCTTGATATATTCAACCAGATGGCCAAACGTTTTGAGCAAGGCCGAAACATGACTTTCCCTGAAAATGCTGAAGGCGTGTTTGATGAGCTCAGGACATTATCAAAAGGCCGTATGCTGGACTACTCGGGCATGAGCTACGATAAAATTGAACAGAATCGTGGTATGCAATGGCCGTGTAATGAAGATACCGCACCGGAAGGCTCGCAGCGTTTATATACCGACGGTGTGTTTCAGAATCCTGGCGGTAAAGCCAAACTACTCGCGCTACCGTTCAATGATAATAATGAACGCCCCGATGAAGACTATCCATTCTGGTTAAATTCAGGCCGTGTGGTTGAGCATTTCCATACACGTACGCGCACTGGCAAGGTGGGTAACGCTAACAAGTTCAGTCCCACTGCGTACATGGAAATGAATCCTCGTGCAGCTGAAAAACTCGGTATCGAACACGGTTCTTACGCAAAACTGGTCTCTCGTCGTGGCGATGCGATTGTGATGGTTCAATGCACAGAGCGAATAGCGCCGGATGCGGTGTTTGTTCCATTCCATTTTCATGAATGCGTTAATAGAGTGTCATTAGGTTTGCTTGACCCACATTCAAGACAACCGGCCTACAAACAGGCCGCAGTAAAAGTTGAAGCGATAAAAGATCAACAGGCCGCTGCAAAAGCTAACCTCGAAGCGAGGGCGTTTTAAAGTGTTTTTATTCGTAGGAGCGGCTTTAGCCGCGAATATTCGTTTAGTAGTGGTTCGCGGCTAAAGCCGCTCCTACAAGGTTAAGAGAATGTTTAAATATTCGCATCCCAAAGAACAAGACTATGCATTCGTGCCTGACGTAGAAAGTCCGGAAACCAATCGTTATGGTCAGCCCATTGAAACAGTGCCCGAAGGTAGTGAGCTTCGTGAAAAGTCATTAAACATAAATGGCGATTCGGCTATTGGCGACAACCCCAACCGTTACAAGCAACACGGATTCTATTTTACCGCGGACAACTGCATCGCCTGCCATGCGTGCGAGTCAGCTTGTTCAGAAAAAAATGATTTACCCGCGCATCTGGCTTTTCGTGCAGTCGGTTACGTAGAGGGTGGAACATACCCTGAATACACGCGTCTTAACATTTCCATGGCATGTAACCACTGTGATGACCCGGTGTGTTTAAAGGGTTGCCCGACGCGGGCTTATACCAAGTTCGCAGAATACGGTGCAGTGTTGCAGGATCCGGATATCTGTTTTGGCTGTGGTTATTGCACCTGGGTATGCCCCTACAATGCGCCGCAGTTAGATACCGATGCGGGCCATGTTCAGAAATGTAATATGTGTGTCGATCGACTGGAGGTGGGTTTAAAGCCTGCCTGTGTGTCCGCCTGTCTAGCAGGTGCGCTTGATTTTGGCATTATGGAAACCACACCGGAAAATCGTGATGGTCTGGAGACCAGTATCCCCGGTTTTCCAACCGCGGATATTACACATCCAAATATTCGTTTTCAGCAGAAGAATGTATTACCTGGTGAGATGAAGCGTACTGATAGCATGCCCATCAGTTACAAAAAAAATAACCAGGGTAATTATCAGCCACAGTTAAATGGTTCCAGGTCAGAGTCTGAATGGGGTCTGGATAAACTCAGTACGCGCGAAAATCCCCTGGTGATTTTTACGCTGATTTCTCAGGCCGTAATTGGAGCGTTTATTACCTTGTTCATCGGACCAATGTTGGGCGTAGAAACTTTAAGTCCGGTAACACATCCGATAGCCTGGCCGATGACCTTGTTTGGTTTGATTGGTATTCAGACACTGGCGCTAGTCTTGTCTACATTGCACCTGGGCAAACCACACCGTTTTTATCGTGCGTTTAATAATTTACGCTATTCTCCAGTGAGTCGCGAGGTTGCCAGCATCGCTATTTTTTATAATTTTCTGGGTGCTTATACATTATTAACAGGGCTGCCGATAATGTTTGAGTGGTTACCGGAGTCTGTGTTGCAGTTGTTAATCTCGCTAACAGGTTGGGGGGCAGTTGTTTCAGGTCTGGCCGCTATCTATTTCATGCACAGCATTTATCGCATTCCGGCAAGGCCCTTCTGGAATCACTGGCAGGTTTTGACCAGTTTTTATGGAAACATGCTGACATTAGGTCCATTGCTCGTGATACTTGTTTTTGCTGCGGTGCAGACCGTGGAAGGTCTGGTCTGGAATGAAGTTATTCCTGCGTTAGCAGCTGTCATTGCGATTGGCCTGGTTATGGAGTGCATTGGACTTTATTGCCATGCACGTGATTTAGTCAGTGCCGGTGGTGAAGGCAGTGCCTCTCACTACGAACAAACCACTAAATTTGGAAAGACCTATGTCGCTCGTACTATCGGTCTTATATCCGGATTAATCTTTATGGTTGTATTGGGCTCGTTAGCAGCTGGCGGCACTGCTGATTTCGTGGTCTGGTTGGTTGCAGCTGTCATCATTGTTGTAACTGCGGTAGCGGGTCGTGCATTATTTTATGCACTGGTGATACCAACAACCATGCCCGGTGCTTTTTTCTGGCGTAATAAAGGTTTTGAGGAGCATGCGAGGGAGACAGGTCTGGCTAAGATGCCTCAGGTTGGTGTTCTGCCCGATACGCATTAAAAAGCGTCTTTTGCGTTATAGCGGCGTTATAAAAAATCTTAAAATCCTCATGTGTTATTTGCAGACTCCGGTTTTGCGATTTTTTATGCCTTGCTCTAACGCAAAATCCATCTTTTTAGATAAGGCTGGGTACATTGACTAGATAAATTAAATGTAATGGAAAATTTTAAATCAAAATGTTTGTCAGAGATAAAAAACGATTTTGAGCGAGGCGTATTCCTGGCTGTTTACAATTCACGTAAACAGCGATACCACAGATCAGCCGCAGGTGTGGCACTGGCACTTAAACACGCGATGCGAGGCATTTTATTCAGCTGGCCGCTGTATTTGCTGGCACTGGCTGCCTTTGCGGTTCCCGGTTCTTTTATGCTGGTTTTTATATTGTTATTGAGTCCTGCGGTATATGTGTCATGGGTGATACTTAGTCGTGGCGTGAAGGAAGATTATGAAAAGCTGGTTGATGGTTATGTTTTAAGATCTGGTTATCTTGGGCGCATGATGTTTCATGGGAAAACATAAGGCCAATGGTTATGGCATTTAAAAAACCGGTATTAGGTTTTGCAGCGTATAGCGGTACGGGAAAAACAACGCTATTAGTGCAGTTGTTGCCGTTGCTAAAGAAGAGCGGTTTGCGCATTGCAATGATTAAACATGCGCACCACGATTTTGATATTGATAAGCCCGGTAAGGACAGTTATGAATTGCGCAAGGCAGGCGCAGATCAAATGCTGATTGCATCTGATAAGCGCTGGGCCATGATGACGGAAATTCAGGGAAGCGATGGTTTGCAGTTAGAAGATTTAATCGGGAAGTTAAATCTGGATGAGTGCGACCTTGTTTTAGTAGAAGGCTTTCGTCATGTGCCGTTTGCAAAAATTGAACTGCACCGGCCTTCACTGGGAAAAGATTTAATCTATCCGGTAGATGACTGCGTTATCGCTATTGCTTCTGATGAAAATATATCTACCAATGGTTTGCTATTGCTGGATTTAAATAAACCGAAAGAAATTGCAGATTACATTTGTGACTGGCTAAAGCCAGAATGAGAACTCAAGCATGAGTGAGACACTAACAGTAAATAATAAAACCATTGACATCGACCACGAGGGCTTTTTGCTTGACCCTTCCGACTGGAATATGGATGTGGCGCGCGTGATAGCTGAAAAAGAAGAAATTGAGTTAACCGATGATGTTTGGGAGGTTGTGCATTTTGTCCGCGAACATTTTGAAGTGAATCAGTGCATCCCCGAGCATCGCAGGTTATTGCAGGAGTTGCGCAGACGTCACGGAAAAGAAAAAGCAACGCGTAAATATGTCTACAAGATGTTTCCTTATGGTTATGGTCAGCAGGCCTGTAAAATTGCTGGTATGCGGGTGCCTTTAAAACTTTTATTGGACTTGTAGATAATGACGTTTAATTTGTACTAACTCAAACTTGACCTGATAGAAATACGGATAAGTTTCAACACCGTTTTATATATTATTTGCCACAGAGATCACAGAGATTTTCGTCTGTCATCCCGAACGAATGTGAGGGATCTGGTGCATTGAAGTGCAAGATCCCTCACGTTCGTTCGGGATGACATGAAGTTTTCGTTCGGGATGACATAAGGTTTTAGTTTTACTAACGCTGGCTTTCTCTGTGCCTCTGTGGCCAAAGGTTGTATTTTATGCCGCACTCTTTAGCGATAACTTTCAGCTCAGGTCCGAACTACTACACTTAATTCGAGTTATTCATTCTCTCTTGTTGTTCCTGTAGCGATTTTTTCATCACATCAGCGCTTTTTTGAGCGTCATCCAGATAGTCTTTAGGACGAGACTGGCTGCCATCCGGAGAAGCGGTTGTTAAACTGGAAGAACTCATGTAGATGCTCATGGCGTAGCCAATAATGGCGAGACTTATAAGTAATCCGATAAGTTTCATGGTGGGCCTCTCTTCTTGCGTGACGTTTATTGGTTTTGATTTAGATTAACCTACTTCGATACGAACAAGTACTTCGGTATCATTTTCTTCTGTCCCCAATATCGTGTGGCCATTGATGCGACACCACGCAGGGATATCACTCAATGCACCAGGGTCGGTGCTGATGACTTCAAGGATGTCGCCACACTGCAGTTCTTTTATTTTGTCCTGTGTTTTTATTACAGGCATAGGACAAAACATATTGCGCGCGTCGAGCTTGTAAGTAGCCTTCATTTCTCACCACTCTCCTACTGTGATCGCCGATCCATCTTGTTTGGCAAGGCGTTCTCCATCCAGACAGCTTGACGTAGCAACAACTACGCCCGCACAGTCTTCCTGTCCGAGCACCTTGCCAAACAACCGTCTCGGCGCTCTCGTTACGTACAGTGGTGAGAAGTGAAGGCTAAACATACCATTCCTGTTTTATTTCAGATGGTGGCATCGGTGGTACATCGATAATTTTTTCATCGCCGTTGGCTTGTGTTATTTTGACGGTAACGTTTTCAGCATCGCGTCCCTGGCTAAAGCGAGCGGCAATGCGTGCTGCATATTTGAGTTCATCGTCATTAGCATTGCCATCAATCAGGGTTAAGGGGCCGCCATGACTTTGAATTTCAATGCTGGAGAAAAGTTTTTTATAACCCTTGAGAAAATTGTTTTCACCTTCTTCTCGGCTGACAATCAGTTTGTAATGAGGCTGTGGCCGAATGTGCCGGCCGACTTTTAGCAACATGATGTCATCGAGTTCGTATTCTTTTTTGTTACGCGCTTTCCACAAATCCACCAGTTTGTTTGAATAGTTTTTATCCGTGAGGAAACAACAGCCTCCTGCGGGTGTGGCGTAATCTTCAAAACCAAATTCTTTTGCTAACGCCATTTGTGGTTTTCGATTACGCCCACTGAAGCCTAAAAGTTTATCTCTATCCACCCAGCCTTCACGCTCGGGCAGGGTGGCAGCAAGATTTTGTGCGCACAAAGGCCTCAGTAAAAGATCATCAGCACCGGATTCGCGCACCACCACGGGTAACAGGTCTTTACGTTGCGACATGGGGCGTTGCCCCATCACTTCACCGGTGATGATGAAGTCAAAACCGTTTTCTTCCATCCACTGTTTAGCTTTGCTGACCATGAATATCTTGCAATCAAGACAAGGGTTCATGTTAGCGCCATAGCCGTGTTTGGGGTTAATCAATACGTCTTTGTATTCTTCAATGATATCGATGATGTGCAGTTTTATGCCCAGTTGCTCAGCACTCCACAGTGCATTATTACGTTTGGGTTTCTTTTTATCTTTTTTTCGAATCGCATGAGTATGGCCTTCCACACAAAATCCGGTGTAGAAATTAATGCCTTCAACGTGGATGCCCTGTTCAAGCATGACTCTGGCGGCTAATAATGAATCGAGGCCGCCGGAAATAAGGGCGACGGCTTTGCGGGGTGTGTTCATGTGTCAGAAAGGTTATCGAAAAATCAAAGCCCTATTCTACCAAGACGGCAAGGCAGTAAACAGCAGAGAATCAGGGGCATTACCGAATGAAATTAACTTATGAGTCAAAAGAGCAGGCCTGCGTCATTGCGAGCGGTTGTATTTATTAATCACTGTGGGTGTAATACCCCGTGACTTGCCAGGTAATCTGTAGGTGCGAATTTATTCGCACAAAACGACCAGATAGTGACACCATAACCTTTGTGCGAATAAATTATTCGGCATG
>QIHT01000126.1 GCA_003229115.1 Gammaproteobacteria bacterium
AGAGCTGGCGTTACCTCCGGTTAAAATTCACTGCTCCGTGCTGGCTGAAGATGCCATTAATGCCGCGGTGGATGATTATCGTAGTAAAAAATCATAATTAATCAGGAATTATCATGGCTATTACTCTGACAGAACCCGCAGCTGAACGCGTTAAAAGTTTTCTTGAAAATCGTGGCAAGGGTGTTGGCTTGCGCCTGGGTGTAAAGACCATGGGTTGTTCAGGTATGGGTTACGTAATTGAGTTTGTTGATGAGATAAACGCGGATGATGAAGTTTTTGAGGATCATGGTGTGAAAGTTATTGTTGATAAAAAAAGCCTGGTTTATATTGATGGCACGGAACTGGATTACACCAAAGATGGATTGAACGAAGGTTTTCAATTCAGAAACCCTAATGAAGAAGGGCAGTGCGGTTGTGGCGAGAGCTTTACAGTTTAATCACTGTGGGTGTTATTCCCCGTGGCTTGCCACGTATTCTGTAGGTGCGAATTCATTCGCACGATGTGCGTGAATATTGGCAGCATTGTGCGAATGAATTCGCACCGGGATGGTTTATTACTGAAAGGCTTAATTACTTTCTACTTGCAGCGAAATTTGTAGGAGCGGCTTTAGCCGCGATAATTATGCTAGCAACCCATTCGTGGCTAAAGCTGCTCCTACAACATGATGTTTCATCAGCTTGCTGTGGGCTAGTGTTATGACATCAGATATTCTTACCTGTAATTTTTTTCAGTTGTTTGATGTACCGGTTTCATTTGATGTTGATCTTGATTTGATTCATCAGCACTACATGGAATTGCAAAAAGCAGTGCATCCTGACAGGTTTGTTAATGCCAGCGCCCAGGAAAAAAGAATCTCGATGCAACAGACGTCACGCATTAATGAAGCACTCAACACGCTAAAGCAACCGGTTGATCGTGCGCTTTACCTGTTGAAGCTCAAAGATATTGATATTAACTTTGAAAATGAAACCACGATGGATGCTGATTTTTTGATGGAACAAATGGAAATGCGCGAGGCTTTATCGGAAGTGCGTGAAAAAGATGATCCATTGGCAGAGCTTGATCGTGTTGGTAATGAAGTAAAAGCTAAAACAAAAAATATGATGAATGATTTTTCCAGTTGTTATGAAGCAGATCGTCTCGACGAAGCCAGGGAACTGATTCGTAAAATGCAGTTTATGCAAAAAGCTAAAAAAGAAATTAACGACTTGTTTGCATCCATTGAAGACGAAATATACTAATCATGGCTCTTTTGCAAATAAATGAACCCGGCGAAACAGCAGCGCCGCACCAGCATAAGCTGGCGGTGGGTATCGATTTGGGCACTACCAATTCTCTGGTAGCTTCTGTTCGTAGTGGTGAAGTGCAAACATTACCTGATGTCAATGGCGAACATCTGTTGCCTTCGATTGTGCGTTATGTTGAGGGTGGTGTAGAAGTCGGTACATCTGCCAGGGAAAAATCCATTGATGACCCTTTGAATACCATTGTTTCCGTAAAACGATTAATGGGTCGTGGTGTGAGTGATCTAAAAACTCTAGGCAACAACTTGCCGTACAAATTTTCAGAGTCTGATTCAGCAGTACCCAGGATTATCACATGCAATGGCAATGTTAGTGCAACGGAAGTTTCAGCAGAAATACTTAAAAGTCTAAAGCGACGAGCCATTGAAACTTTGGGCGGTGACCTTGAAGGTGTTGTTATTACCGTGCCTGCGTATTTTGATGATGCGCAACGTCAGGCGACAAAAGATGCGGCTCGTCTTGCAGACCTGAAAGTATTGCGCCTGTTGAATGAACCCACGGCTGCCGCTGTGGCTTACGGCCTGGATACCGGACAGGAAGGTGTGATTGTTATCTACGATCTGGGTGGTGGCACTTTTGATGTTTCTGTTTTGTGCCTGAAGCGGGGTGTTTTTGAAGTTTTATCCACCGGCGGCGACAGCGCGCTGGGTGGTGATGATTTCGATCACGCGATTGCTGAGTGGATTATTGAAGAGTCCGGATATAAAAATGACCCGCAGGCGTCGCTGGCCCGTCTGTTAATGAATGAATCCAGACGAGCAAAAGAAGCGTTGTCGGACTCTGCTGAAATAAATATCGAAATTAACCGTAGTGACTTTAAGTGGAGTGGAGTTTTAACACGCTCCAAACTGCGCGAACTTATCGAGCCGTTGATTAAAAAAACTATTATGGCTTGCCGTCGTTCATTGCGCGATGCAGACGTAACAACTGACGACATTCTACAGGTTGTCATGGTCGGTGGTTCAACACGCGCACTGGATGTTCGCAAGATGGTAGGAGAATTCTTTCAACGTGAGCCGTTAGTAAACATTGATCCGGACAGGGTGGTTGCTGTTGGTGCAGCATTGCAGGCCGATGTGTTGGCCGGCAATAAACCCGATGATGAAATGTTATTGCTTGATGTGATTCCGTTGTCATTGGGCATCGAAACCATGGGTGGTTTAGCGGAAAAAATTGTTTACCGAAATACGCCCATTCCTGTTGCCAAAGCACAGGACTTCACCACCTACAAAGATGGACAAACCGCCATGGCAGTACATGTTGTACAGGGTGAACGCGAACTGGTTGCAGATTGCCGTTCGTTGGCACACTTTGAACTTCGTGGCTTTCCGCCACATGTTGCCGGTGCTGCAAGAATTCGAGTCACTTATCAGGTTGATGCGGATGGATTGTTGTCTGTCAGTGCGCGCGAAGAGAACAGTGGTGTTGAAGCCAGCGTTACTGTTAAACCTTCTTATGGACTGGAAGATTCAGAAATTGAAACCATGTTACGTGATTCCATGGATTATGCCGAAGAAGATATGAAATCGCGAAGTTTGCGCGAGCAACAGGTTGAAGCTGACCGGGTTATTGAAGCACTTGATTCTGCGTTGAATGCCGATGGCGATGAATTGCTATCCAAACAGGAACGTCAAACCATTGATGAAGCGAGGCAGGAACTTATCAACGCTAAAACCAGTGATGACTCTGGCGTTATTAAAGCAGCAATAAAATCACTGGAAAAAGTTTGCGACGATTATGTTGCAAGACGAATGAATTCAAATATACAAAAAGCCATGCAAGGTCATTCGGTTGACGAGTATATTTCACAAGATCAGGAGTGAGCGTCAAGATGCCGCAAATTATATTTTTACCGCATGAAGAAATCTGCCCCGATGGTCTGGTTATCGAGGCGAAAACAGGCGAGACGATTTGTAATGTCGCGCTGGAAAACGGTATTGAAATTGAACACGCCTGCGAAAAGTCGTGCGCCTGTACCACCTGCCATGTATACATACGAGAAGGTATGGGTTCACTCAATGAAAATACAGAAGACGAAGATGACATGCTGGACAAAGCCTGGGGCCTGGAGCCGGATTCAAGATTGAGTTGCCAGGCATTGGTGGGGGATGAAGATCTGGTTATAGAAATCCCCAAGTACACCATCAACATGGTTTCAGAGAACCATTAGAGCCGGTCTTTTTAATCGCTAGCGGCGTTATTCCTGTCATTTAAAATGCTCATGTACTAGCTGTACACTCCGCTTTTAAATGACAGGAATGCCTTGCTAGCAATCAAAAATCCTCGGCTCTAAACATTAGTGAGTAACAGCTTTAGTAGGGTGGGCATTGCCCACCATCACCTATGTCGGGCAATGCCCGACCTACGAACTGAACCAAAAAACTTCGCGGAGTGAATGCAAACATGAGCCTAAAATGGACAGATTCACTGGACATTGCCATCGAACTGGACGAAAAATTTCCCGATACCGATCCCATGCACGTCAACTTTGTTGACCTGCGGCAATGGGTGCTCGAACTGGACGATTTTGACGACGACCCCGAACACTCTGGCGAGCGCATTCTGGAAGGCATTCAGATGGCCTGGATCGAGGAAAAAGACTGATTTATCGCCCCCAGGACATGGGGATGTAGCAGCACATCTTATGTAGCTCACTGTAAACGCAGGGGCCGCAGAGGGCGCAGAGATATGAAAGTGGCGAGTGGCGAGGGACGAGTAAAAACACACCAACCAGTAACCTTATCCCTCGCCACTTCGACCTTATTCAGTAGGCCTGCATAAGGAACGTTGCAGGCATTACCCTCCAGAAACGCCGGGAACAACAAAACTTTATCCCGGCCTACTAAGCTGGTTGGCACGTTTTTACTCGCCACTAGTCCCTAGTCCCTCGCCACTTCGAGGTCATTCAGTGCTATCAAAACTCCAAAAACCTGCGTAAAATCGCGGGTTTATTGGTTATTCGGTCATATTTAATACATTCTCCGATGGACACATTCGCCGACGTGCACCTCAATCTTTCACCAGCAGAACCAGTCAATCTACTGGATCTCGACCGTCAGGGTCTGGAAGACTTTTTTGCCGGTCTGGGTGAAAAACCTTTCCGTGCCAGTCAGGTTATCAAGTGGATTCATCAGCACGGCGTGACAGATTTTCAGCAGATGAGCAACATCTCAAAACCATTGCGTGATCAACTGGAAAAATGTGCCGAAGTCAAAATACCCGAGGTGGTACTGGACGAATTATCGGAAGATGGTACCCGTAAATGGGTACAGCAAATGGACGGCGGTAACCAGATAGAAACTGTTTACATCCCCGAAAGGGATCGTGGCACCCTGTGTGTATCATCACAGGTAGGCTGTGCGCTGGACTGTAGTTTCTGTTCGACAGGCCGGCGTGGTTTTAACCGTAACCTGAGCACCGCTGAAATCATCGCCCAGGTCTGGTTAGCAAGCCAGTTAATTGATGAAGAAAAAAAGCCCGGCAGAAAAGTCACCAATGTTGTTTTAATGGGCATGGGCGAACCGCTGCTCAATTTTGATAATGTTGTTCGTGCCATGCGTATCATGATGGACGATTTTGCCTATGGCCTGAGCAAACGCAGAGTTACGGTGAGCACCGCGGGTGTGGTGCCTGCCATCGATAAACTGGGGGATTTACTGGATATGCGACTCGCGGTTTCGCTGCATGCACCCAATGATGAACTGCGTGACCAACTGGTGCCTCTAAACACAAAATATCCACTTAAAGACTTAACGGCCGCCTGTCGTCGCTTTATGGATAAGCAAAATGCGCGCTCAAGAATTACCTTTGAATATGTCATGCTGGATGGCGTCAACGACACGGATCAACACGCACGCCAGCTGGTGAAGTTGTTGAAAGGCATTCCAACCCTGATGAATTTGATTCCATTCAACCCCTTCGAAGGTTCAGGTTATAAAACAACACCGATAAAAAGAATCGAACATTTTAGTAAACTCTTGATAAATGCAGGAATGACGACGGTAATACGTCGTACACGTGGTGATGATATTGACGCAGCCTGTGGCCAGCTGGTTGGAAAAGTTGAAGACAAAAGCCGACGTCATCGCCGTTTCGCCGAACCTAGATTTGGAATGAGTTCATGATTAAAAAGTGTCACTTTCTATTGTTGATTACATTAGTTCTTGTCAGCGCCTGCGGTGGGCCGGGAAACCTGCAGGAAGATAGAGATGAAGCTGATATGAAACAGGCTTCAGTACTCAACACGCAACTGGCTGTGGGTTATCTTAAAAGAGACCAATATGAAGTAGCGCAGAAAAAGCTGTTTAAAGCCATTGAACAGGATCCGCACAATGTTGAGGCTTATACAACCATGGCGGTGTTAATGATGAAAATTAACGAGATGAGCGAAGCCGAAAACTATTATCTCGAGGCCATAGACATCAAGGAAAAAAATCCGGTTTTGCGTAATAGCTATGGAACCTATCTGTGTAGAGTGGGACGAGTTGATGAAGCCATGGAAGAGTTTCAACTGGCTTATACCAACCCGTTTTATGCCACACCCTACCTGGCGTATGGCAACGCGGGTACCTGCTTATTGCAGTCAGGCGATTACAAAAGAGCCGAGAAGTTCTTGCGCAGAGCGTTAAGGAAACACCCAAAACTTACCGGCGCACTGCTTTCAATGGCTGAAATTGGTGTACAAACCGAAAAATATCTTATGGCACGTGCCTACAGCCAGAGATATCATGCATTAGTTGCGCCGTCTGCTGAAAGTCTGTGGCTGCAGGTGCAGGCAGAAAGAGCGCTGGGTGCAACCGAGCATTACACAAAATATGCAAGACAGATACTGGACGATTTCCCGGACTCAAATGAAGCAGGCTGGGTAGAGGAGTTGGGCGAAAGTGACCGAATCAGGGAATACTGAAGTAGAACACATTGCTGAACATGAACCCATCGCTTTCGGTGAACGTCTGTACGTGGAGAGAGAAAAACGCGGGCTCACTATTGCAGAAGTTGCGAAAGCCATTCATCTTTCGCAGGACATTATTGACGCGATTGAGCGCTCGGATGGTGACAGGCTGCCTCAGCCGATTTTTGTACAGGGTTATCTGCGTGCTTATGCAAAACATCTGGGGCTTGATGAAGCACACATCCTTGAAGATTATTCCAAAGCCGTGCCTCATGCGCTGGAGTCAGAATTACACCCGCGTTCCACCGTTGCTGATGAGGCAAGCAGTGCATCGCCCTTTGTAAAATCGGTTTCGATATCGCTGGTCCTGTTAATGCTGATGGCTGCTGTCTACGGTATCTATAACTATTACAGCGATATGCTTGATTCGAGGCATGAGGTTGAAGAAAATTCGGTTCTGTTATTACCTGAAAACAGCGATTCATGGGAGGCTATGGACGTCAGGCCGGAAATCTTTGGTCAGGAGACAGATGCGGTAGAGTTTTCAACCGCTGCTCCTGAGCTTGATAATCCACAGATCGACGCTCTGGATACTCTTCCGCAAGCAAACGTTTCGCAGGAGGTTGTGCCTGAACTCGTTGTCACACCTCAACCGGTGGCTGAAGCCCCTGTACAAACAGCAGAAATAATGAATGCTAACCCGGAGGTGCCGGTTAAAACACCGCCAATTATTCTGGGTACGGACGTGGTAGAACTAATAGCCAGCGAAGACACATGGACCGAGGTGGTCGATGCCAGTGACGTTGGCCTGTTTTATGACCTGGTGAAGCAGAATCGTACCGTGGTCCTCAAAGGTACGGCGCCTTTTAATATTTTCCTCGGCAACGCTCCTGCCATGGAGGTCAAGGTTAATGGCATCAAGATTGATATGACAAAGTTTGTCCGTTCTAATAAAATCGCCCACTTCACTGTTTCTATCAACGATCAGCAGGTCGTTTTTCACTAACCAGCTCATAAGTTAATATTTCATGGCCAAATCCATTCAGTCCATTCGTGGTATGCATGATGTATTGCCTGATGACTCTCACCGCTGGCAGGCGTTCGAAGAGATCATCAGACAGGTCATGGCTTCGTATGGCTATAGTGAAATTCGTACGCCGATCGTTGAATCCACCGACCTGTTCTGCCGCTCTATTGGTGAAGTCACCGATATTGTCGAAAAAGAAATGTACACGTTTGAAGACAGAAATGGCGACATGCTGACCTTGCGCCCGGAAGGCACCGCCAGCTGCGTAAGAGCAGGCATCGAGCACGGCTTTCTGCACAACCAGATTCGCCGGCTCTGGTACATGGGCCCCATGTTCAGACACGAACGCCCACAAAAGGGCAGATATCGCCAGTTTCACCAACTGGGTGTGGAGGCCTATGGAGTCGCTGATCCGGACATCGATGCCGAATTAATACTGATGAGTTCACGTATCTGGCGTCTTGCAGGCCTGAAGGAACTCAGGCTCGAACTCAATACTTTGGGTAGCAGTGAATCACGTGCGAAATACCGCCAGGTGCTGGTTGATTTTCTACAGTCACATCGTGACCAGCTGGATAGAGACAGCCTGAAACGGCTGGAAACCAACCCGTTGCGCATACTCGACAGCAAAAACCCGGACATGCAGAAGCTGATTAACGACGCTCCCGATTTGCACGATTATCTCGATGAAGAGTCTGCCGAGCAGTTTAATTTGTTAAAATCCTACCTCGATGCAGCAGGCATAACTTACACCGTCAACCCGCGGCTAGTGAGAGGGCTGGACTATTACTGCAAAACGGTTTTCGAATGGGTGACAGACAAATTGGGTGCCCAGGGTACAGTATGCGCTGGCGGTCGTTATGACGGACTTGTCGAACAGTTGGGTGGCAAAGCTTCACCCGCCGCAGGTTTTGCCCTCGGCATAGAACGTTTACTGGCGTTGATGGAAGAGTCAGAAGCTTCACCTGAAAATAACGCGCCGGATATTTACCTGGTTTTGCAGGGTGATGGCAGCATAAGCCAGGGTTTACAACTGGCAGAAAACTTACGCGACCAGTTGTCTGCTTTAAAAATACAGACTCACTGCGGCGGCGGTTCATTCAAGAACCAGATAAAAAAAGCCGACAAAAGCGGTGCATCGCTCGCTCTTATTCTGGGTGAAGATGAAATAGCGAATAACACGGTTACAATTAAATATTTACGTAACAATCAGGATCAGCAAACAGTTTCACAGGATGCTGTTGCCGATTTTTTACAAACACTTTAACAGGTAAAAGTAATGCCAGAATATGAAACAGAAGAACAGCAAATCGAAGCGCTCAAAGGATGGTGGAAAGAGAATGCAACTTCTCTAATTCTTGGAGTTAGCATAGGCGGCCTGTCGTTAGGCGGCTGGAGTTACTATTCCGAAACAAAAGCCGAGCATCGCATCAAAGCCAGCAATATTTATATTTCTCTTGAAAAACAGGTGCAGGCAAATAACGTTACTGATGAGGTTGTAAAAAAAGTCGATCAACTGGCGGCTGAATTTGCGGACACTCCCTATGCCGCTTTGTCTTCACTTGTCATGGCAAGCCATCAATTTAACAAGGGCAATATGGATAAAGCCATTGCCCGTTTGCAGTGGGTTGATAAAAACGCACAGGAAGAAGAAATAAAACACATTGCACGACTACGGCTTTCCGGACTTTATATCAACCAGAAAAAATATGATGAAGCCCAGGCGCTGTTATCGTTAGACCACCCGGTGGCTTTTAACGCGCGCTACGAAGAACTCAAAGGTGATGCCTTCGTTGCCAGAGGAGAAATTGAGCAGGCGCGTATTGCCTATGACAAAGCCATAGAACAATCGACCACCTCAAGTCGCTGGTTAAAACTGAAAAGACAGGACCTCGGCTCATCTGAACTTAAAAAATCATCGATAGTCGAACCCGCTGCATGATCCAGTTTTTACCCGGTAACTTCAAACTTTACCTGCTTATACTTATTGCCACCTTGCTGGTGGCATGTGGTGATGAAGATAATTCAGAACCGCCGGCAGAATTAACCGATTTTGAGCACTCGGCAAAAATCAGCTGGTTGTGGTCGACTCAATTAAGTGAAAGCATTAAGCAACAGTTTCTTTTTATCCAGCCACTTTTGCTCGACAATAAAATAATAACCGCTTCACGTGATGGTCTTATTTCGGTGGTTAGTCTGAAAGACGGCTTAATCATGGATGAAATTGAACTGGATAGAACCTTGAGCGGAGGCGTGGGTGGCAATGCAGATATCTGGCTGGTAACCAGCAGTAATGGTGAACTGATTGCTATCAACGGTAGAACACACGAAGTTATATGGATAGAAAATATGCCCAGTGAAGTATTGGCCCGGCCAGTGGTGCGTGATGGCGCGGCCTATGTAAGAAGTGTTGATGGCCAGGTCGTTAGCGTTGATGTCGCAACCGGCAAGATTAAATGGGCATACAGGCAAACAAAACCCGTGCTCACTTTAAGAGGCAGCAGTTCGCCGATTGTTACACGCGACACGGTTTATGTTGGCCTCGCCAATGGTCGGCTGGTCGCACTCTCACCTGAAGACGGCACTGTTCTCTGGGATGTTGCTCTCGCTGTTCCAAAAGGCCATTCTGAAATCCAGCGTCTGGTTGATATCGATGGCAATGCCGAATTGTTTGGTCGCATTTTATATATCGCCAGCTTTCAGGGCAGAATTGCGGCGATTGATATACAGCAGGGGCAGTTTCTCTGGTCGCGCGATTTTTCAACCTATAACGGCGTGACACTGGATTCAAAGACTCTTTACGTCACAGATGACCGCAGCCATGTCTGGGCACTTGATCGTTATAACGGTGCTACTTTATGGAAACAGGACAAATTACAGGCAAGAAGCGTGACACGCCCAAAGCTGGTAGGTGATGACTATGTCGTGGTCGGTGACTACGATGGATATCTGCATGTTATGTCTCGCGAAGATGGTCATTTTATCGCGAGGATAGCTGTTGGTGGCCATGAAGAAGAAAATGTTGGCGAAAATGGCATTCTGATTCCACCGATTATTAGTGGCAATAACATTCTCGTCAAAGCGCGCAATGGCCTGTTGCATGCGTATACCATCAAAGCACACACAACTCACTAACTTCGCACGATGAAACCCGTTCTTTCGCTAGTTGGGCGCCCCAATGTCGGCAAGTCCACACTGTTCAATGTGTTGACCAAAAGTCGCGATGCATTAGTCGCCGACTTTCCCGGTTTAACGCGTGACAGAAAATATGGTCACGGCGTTTACGAAGGCAAAGAGTTTATCGTCATTGATACCGGCGGTTTGAGCGGTGAAAGTGAAGAACTCGACCAACACATGGCCAGACAAACTTTGCTGGCGATTGAAGAGTCCGACATTATTTTGTTTATGGTCGATGCACGCGATGGCTTAATCGCCGCAGACCAGCTGATTACCGACCAGCTACGTAAAACAGGCAAAACCATCACCCTGGTACTTAACAAAACCGATGGCCTGGATACCCGCACCGTGGCCAGCGAGTTTTATGCACTGGGGCTGGATGAACCGATGGTGATTGCCGCAGCACATAACCGGGGCATCAAAGATTTATTGACCACAGCACTGGCTGATTTCGATAAACGCGAAGTTGATGAGCAGAGCGATACTGGCAAAGGCATCAAAGTCGCCTTTGTCGGTCGCCCCAATGTTGGCAAGTCCACCCTGGTCAACCGGGTACTGGGTGAAGAACGCGTGGTGGTTTTTGATATGCCCGGCACCACCCGCGACAGCATTTATGTGCCCTTCAAGCGTGATGGTCGTGAATACACCCTGATTGATACCGCCGGAGTTCGGCGTCGGCGTTCGGTGCGTGAAACGGTTGAAAAATTCAGCGTCATCAAATCCATGCAATCGATTGATGAATCCAATGTTGTCATCATGATGGTGGATGGCCAGACCGAAATTGCTGATCAGGATTTACACTTGCTGGGTTACATCCTGGAAGCCGGTCGCGCGTTGGTGATTGTCATCAATAAATGGGACGGTCTGGACGACTACCAGCGCCAGAAAATAAAAACAGACATAGAGAAGCAACTGAGTTTTACCGAATTTGCAGAACTGTTCTTTATTTCTGCATTACACGGCACCAACGTGGGCCTGTTATACGACGCCATCGACCGTGCTTATCAATCCGCCATGCGCGACCTGACTACGTCCCAGCTAACAAAATTGCTGGAAAGGGCGGTCACCGCGCATCAACCCCCGTTGGCCCGTGGCCGTCGCATTAAATTGAGATATGCGCATCAGGGTGGCATGAATCCACCGCGTATTATTATCCACGGTAACCAGACCGATTTAATGCCCGCCGCCTACAAACGCTACCTGATCAATTACTTCATCAAAGCCCTGAAAATTGTCGGCACGCCGATAAAAATTGAATTCAAAAGCAGCTCCAATCCGTTTGCCGGCAGGAAAAATGTACTGAGCAAAAGACAGGAATTCAAGCGCCGCAGAATGATCCAGCACATCAAAAGAAAACACAACAAACGCAAAAAAAGACGCGAAGACTAGATGGTGAAAATGCAGTGTAATCAATAAGTTAGTATACTGACCTAGCACAGCATTAAACAACAGTCAACGAACCCTTGCCAAAGCCTCTTTATGGACTATCTTCCTACTATTACAAGAAAAAAAGGGAGAGACCCCAATGCACAACAAGTTAAAAATACTAGCCACAGCCTGCGCTTCTGGCTAGTTCCTCAGCGTATGCCATTCAGTTCGATGGTTTTTTGACCACCGGTGCGTCATGGAGTGATGGCAAAGCTGAAGGCAACAGATACATCGGTAGTCTGGGTGACCGTGGTGTCCAGGAAGATGTTAGTTTTGAAACAGATACTCGTTTCGGTTTACAGATTTCCTCGGATATTGCTGAAAATATGTCCGTCACCGCCCAGCTACTGGGCACTGGTATCGATGGCAACTTCGATGCGGTCGTCGAGTGGGCCTACATGGAATACGAAGCCACTGACTGGTTAAGTATTCGCTCAGGTAAACTCAAACAACCGATTTACATGGTGAACGATTATGTGGAAGTGGGTTATGCCTACCCGTGGATTCGCCCACCGGTCGAAGTTTATTACCTGAACAATCCGCTGAACACGATTAACGGTGTCGAGCTTCTGTTCCAGTTCAATGTGGGGCCGGGCACACTGTCCTTCCAGCCTTATTTTGGTTCTAACGCAGATGATATCCCCAATACAGGAGGTCAGGGTACTTTCGAAGCTGAAAAAATTCGAGGTTTTGATCTTAAATACTCGGGGCGTGGTTATTCAGTGCATGCGGGTAAGTTTGTTTGTGATGTGAAGTTATTTGGTCAATTAGGTGGTGTACCAATTGGGTTCCCGCCTAATCCAGCGTTGCCTGCTGGTGGAAGTGATATTGTCGACATAAATTTAAATGGAGAAGGCGAGTGTGATGTCGCTGCAACAGGTTTCAATCTGGATATTGCGAATATTGTTGTTTATTCCGAATACCAGGAACGTAAAACACAGGATGGTTTATCCAGGCCTTTTGGTAATCAGGAAGCCTGGTACACAACCATTGGGTACCGCTTTGGCAAGTTTCTTCCG
>QIHT01000063.1 GCA_003229115.1 Gammaproteobacteria bacterium
GTGAATTGCCCTCTGGCACCGAAATGGTGATGCCGGGTGATAACGTGAAAATGGTAGTGACCTTAATTAACCCGATTGCGATGGAAGAAGGCTTACGCTTCGCCATCCGAGAAGGTGGCCGCACCGTAGGTGCTGGTGTGGTAGCGAAGATTATTGAGTAATTATGAGGGGGATAGGCCTGAGGCTCATCCCGTTTTTTTAAAATTTAGATATTAACTATATTGCTCCGGCGAAATCCGGGGTTGTTCTTTAGAAGAGGAAATAGATATGGCAAACCAACACATAAGAATTCGTCTAAAAGCATTTGACCATCACCTGATTGATAAATCAGCCAGTGAGATCGTCGAAACCGCTAAAAGAACCGGCGCCCACGTAAAAGGCCCGATTCCTCTGCCGACGAAAAAAGAGCGCTATACCATCCTGATTTCACCCCACGTCAATAAAGACGCACGAGATCAGTACGAAATCCGCACCCACAAGCGCATGATGGACATCATTGACCCCACAGACAAGACCGTGGATGCACTGATGAAACTGGATTTATCTGCCGGTGTGGACGTACAAATTAAGCTGAACTAGCTGCTATACGGGCTGGTACAACGGGTATTTTTGCTGTTATAATAGCCGCGCTTTGCTGTCTGGCTAATAATGAGCCGCTAATATAGGCCATTATTTAAAGTTACGGCGCAGAGCAACATACTATCGTAAGTCCCGCCAGAACAGGTTTTGGGATACTGCGAAAACAGAAGTCGGACGGTTGTGGCACTCACAACAGGTTTCGAGAGTAAACAATTTAATTCATTAATCGTGGCGTGTTCACGGTTAAGTGACAGGTCTGCCTGATTATCTGGATTTTCCAGATTTCTCTAGATTTTTGGCAGACCCGTTTTTTTATTGGGCAGGAAACAACATGACAATTGGTATCGTTGGTAGAAAAGTAGGTATGACACGCATCTTCACAGAAGATGGCGTCTCTATTCCTGTCAGTGTTGTTGAGGTTTTGCCAAACCGCATTACCCAGGTAAAAACTGTAGAGAGCGATGGTTATCAGGCGATTCAGATAACCACCGGTTCTCGCCGTGCCAGTCGTGTGACCAAACCAATGGCAGGTCATTATGCCAAAGCGGGCGTTGAAGCAGGTCGCGGTTTATGGGAATTCAGAACTGAAGGCGAAGAAGCCGCCGAACTGGAAGTGGGTGGTGAAGTTTCAATTTCTATGTTCGAAGAAGGCCAGAAAGTGGATGTTAGTGGTCGATCAATCGGTAAAGGTTTCCAGGGTGGTATCAAGCGTCACCACTTCTCAATGCAGGATGCGACTCACGGTAATTCATTGTCACATCGCTCGAATGGTTCGATAGGTATGTGTCAGACACCGGGCCGAGTCATCAAAGGTAAAAAGATGTCAGGTCACATGGGTAACCGCAAAAGAACAACGCAATCACTTGAACTGGTCAGAGTAGATAGTGAGCGCGGCCTGTTATTGATCAAAGGATCGATTCCAGGTTCCAAAGGCGGCGACGTAATTGTCCGCTCAGCCGTTAAAGTCTGATTTATTGTAGTTAATCGAAAGCGTTTACGAAAAGAGAATTAAGTAATGGATCTGAAGTTACACAACAGTAAAAAGAAGATTGCTGTATCAGAAACAGTATTCGGCTCCGAGTATAAAGAAGCTCTGGTGCACCAGTTGGTGACTGCCTATCTGGCAGGTGGGCGTTCAGGAACCAGTGCGCAAAAGAACCGTGCTCGTGTTAGTGGCGGCGGTGCTAAACCGTGGAACCAGAAAGGTTCAGGCCGTGCGCGTGCAGGTACTATTCGCAGTCCGTTGTGGCGCAGTGGTGGTGTTACTTTTGCGGCTAAACCAAGAAATTACAGCCAGAAGCTGAACAAGAAAATGTATCAGGCCGGTATTCGCTCTATATTTTCAGAATTAGCCAGACAGGAAAGACTGCTGATTGTTGATGATATTACTGTTGATGCGCCCAAGACCAAACAGCTTGTCGCTAAACTGGAAGAGCTGGGTCTTACAAAAACTTTAATTGTTACTGAAACCGGTGACGAAAAATTATATTTGTCGGCACGTAACTTATGGAATGTTGAAGTTACCGATGTTGCTGGTTTGAATCCGGTGAATCTGGTGGGCTTTGAGAAAATTGTTGTCACCGTGGGTGCGATCCGTGCGATTGAGGAGTGGTTGTCATGAATCAGGAACGTATCTACCAGGTGTTATTGGCACCCCATGTTTCCGAGAAAGGCACCATGCTCGCAGAAGCTCATAGCCAGCATGTCTTCAAGGTAGCATCAGATGCAACCAAGTCTGAAGTTAAAATGGCGGTAGAAGAACTCTTCAAAGTGAAAGTTGAAAAAGTTCGCATTCTGAATAGCAAGGGAAAAACCAAACGTTTTGGTGGTCGCCTCGGTAAACGTTCAGATCTACGTAAAGCATCGTCACCCTGGTATCGGGTAGTGATATTGACTTTGCCGGTACTAACTAGGCTAGCAGTGTATTTTAGAGGCTTTTGAGAATGGCATTAGTAAGAACAAAACCAACATCACCTGCACGTCGCTTTGTCGTCAAGGTAGTGAACAAGGATTTGCACAAAGGTGCGCCTGTTCGTGGTCTGACAGAAAGTAAAAATAAAAGTGGTGGTCGTAATAACAACGGCCGTATCACAACCCGTCATATTGGTGGTGGTCATAAACAGCGTTATCGCGTTATTGACTTCAAACGTGACAAAGATGAAATCACCGGTGTAGTTGAACGGCTTGAGTATGATCCTAATCGCAGCGCGAATATTGCGTTGTTATTGTACAAGGACGGTGAACGTCGTTACATCATTGCGCCAAAAGATATAAAGGCGGGTGATGAGCTGTTGTCTGGTAGCTCTGCTCCCATTAAAACAGGTAATACGCTGCCATTAAGTAATATTCCAGTGGGTACACAGATTCACTGCATCGAGATGAAGCCAGGCAAGGGCGCACAGATTGCGCGCAGTGCTGGTACATCAGCACAGTTGCTGGCTAGAGAAGGCATGTATGTCACCATACGTTTGCGTTCAGGCGAGATGCGCAAGATTCATATTAATTGTAAAGCGACGATCGGCGAAGTAGGTAATAGCGAGCACGGTCTGCGTTCATTAGGTAAAGCCGGTGCTACACGCTGGAGAGGAGTTCGTCCTACAGTGCGTGGTGTGGTTATGAACCCGGTTGATCACCCGCACGGTGGTGGTGAAGGTAGAACATCAGGTGGTCGCCATCCGGTTTCGCCCTGGGGTGTACCTACCAAAGGTTACAGAACTCGTAGTAATAAACGTACTAACAATATGATTGTACGTCGTCGCTACAAGAAATAAAGGCAATCGGAACTAAAGAGGAAAAACAGTGCCACGTTCATTAAAAAAAGGTCCATTTATTGATCATCATCTGATGGCTAAAGTAAATAAGGCCGTAGAGACCCGAGATCGCAAACCTATTAAAACATGGTCGCGCCGTTCTACTGTTTTTCCTGAAATGGTGGGTTTAACCATTGCAATACACAATGGCAGACAACATGTACCTGTTTTGATTAATGAAAATATGGTTGGCCATAAGCTGGGTGAGTTTTCAACAACTCGTACCTATAAAGGCCATCTCGCTGACAGAAAAGTAAAATAAGGTGACATCGTGGAAGTAACAGCAAAACATAAATTCGCACGTATTTCGCCACAGAAGTGTCGTTTGATTGCGGATCAGATTCGCGGCATGCAAGTTGAGGCAGCTTTAACAACGCTGACATTCAGCACCACAAAATCTTCTGATTTGATGAAACAGGTGCTGGAATCTGCGATTGCGAATGCCGAGCACAATGAAGGTGCAGATATCGACGAACTTAAGGTATCTAAAGTGATGGTTGACGAAGGACCAACCATGAAACGTATACGTCCACGCGCCAAAGGCCGTGCTAACAGAATTTTAAAACGCACAAGCCATATAACGCTTTGTGTTGCAGACCGCTAAAGAGAGAATGATTTAATGGGACAGAAAGTACATCCTGTAGGTATTCGTTTAGGCATTTCAGCTGACTGGAATTCTAAATGGTATGCATCGAGCGCTGATTTTCCGGATCTGTTAAATGCAGACATCAAGATACGCGAGTATCTAAAGAAAAAACTGGCAAACGCAAACGTTAGCAAGATTCAGATCAAGCGTCCGACACGCTCCTGCGAAGTGACTATTCACACAGCACGTCCTGGTGTAGTGATTGGTAAAAAAGGTGCTGATATCGAGCGTCTGCGCAATGAAGTTGCCGCGCTAACGGGTATGCACGTAAACAACGTGAAATTGAACATTGAAGAAATTCGCAAGCCCGAGCTGGACGCACAGCTAGTTGCAGAAGGTATTACGCAGCAGTTGGAACGTCGTGTCATGTTCCGTCGTGCGATGAAGCGCTCCATACAAAATACCATGCGCATGGGTGCACAGGGCATCAAGATTAAAATCGGTGGTCGTTTAAACGGTGCCGAGATCGCTCGCAGTGAGCAGTACCACGAAGGTCGTGTGCCATTGCATACACTGCGCGCTAATATCGATTATGGTTTTGCCGAAGCGAATACAACCTACGGCATCATCGGTGTAAAAGTCTGGATTTATAAAGGCGAAGTTTTTGATCTGTATAAAGAACCGGAAGACCCAAAAGCAGCACCAGCGGCGAAAGCAAGTTAAGGCAGAGGATAGATAAGTGTTACAACCTAAACGCACAAAATTCCGTAAGCAGTTCAAGGGAAAAAACCGTGGGCTTGCGCAAAACGGCAACCGGGTCAGCTTCGGTGAATATGGCCTGAAAGCGGCTGAGCGTGGCAGGGTGAGTGCCAGGCAGATCGAAGCCGCTCGTCGTGCAATGACGCGTGCAATTAAACGTGGCGGAAAAATCTGGATACGTGTTTTTCCGGATGTGCCTATTTCCAACAAACCACTGGAAGTTCGTATGGGTAAGGGTAAAGGCAACGTTGATCACTGGGTGTCAAAAGTACAACCAGGTGCTGTGTTATATGAGATGGAAGGTGTACCAGAAGATTTGGCGCGAGAAGCTTTTAAGCTGGCTGCTGCCAAGTTGCCAATTAAAACAGTGTTTGTAGCCCGGACGGTAATGTAATGTCGAACGCACAGGAATACAGAGAGATGTCCGCAGAGGACCTTAATAAAGAATTAATTAGCTTGCGGCGTGAGCAGTTTAGTCTTCGCATGCAAATGGGTTCTGGTAATACGCCAAAGATCCATTTATTTAGCAGAGTGCGTCGCAATATCGCACGTTTGAAAACAGTGCTTACAGAAAAAGCAGGTACTAAGTAATGACAGCCACAGACAAACAAGCTGAAGAAAAGAAAGTACAACGCACCTTAACCGGAGCTGTGACCAGTAGTGCAATGGACAAGACAGTGACCGTTATGATTGAGCGTCGTATCAAGCATCCTGTGTATGGTAAGTACATAACACGTTCTACCAAGTTGCATGTGCATGATGAGAAGAATGAATGTGGCGAAGGTGATGTTGTTGTGATTGAACAATGTAGACCTATGTCGAAGACCAAGTCGTGGAGCCTGGTCTCAATTGTTGAGAAGGCCGCAGCGGTCTAATTTGAGCCACAGAGAATTATAAGAGTTACGAGAAGCAGTCATGATACAGATGCAAACAATATTGAATGCTGCCGATAACAGTGGTGCGCGCAAAGTCATGTGCATCAAGGTATTGGGTGGTTCACATCGTCGTTACGCGCGCGTTGGTGATGTAATAAAGGTGAGCATTAAAGATGCGATACCTCGCGGTAAAGTCAAAAAAGGTGAAGTTTATAATGCCGTTGTTGTGCGTACTGCCAAAGGCATTCGCAGATCAGATGGTTCAACCATACGTTTTGATTCAAATGCAGCGGTGTTACTGAATGCTGCGTTACAGCCAATTGGTACACGTATTTTTGGCCCGGTAACACGTGAACTAAGGTCTGAACGTTTTATGAAAATTATTTCGCTCGCACCAGAAGTGCTGTAGCTGAGGTTTTTGAGATGAAAAGAATACGTAAAGGCGACAAGATTGTTGTGGTTTGTGGCAAAGACAAAGGTCGTCAGGGAACAGTTTTGAATGTATCAGCAAACAACCTTGTACTGGTTGAAGCTGTCAACATGGTAAAGAAGCACGCCAAGGCGAATCCTATGGCGGGTATTGAAGGCGGCATTATTGAAAAAGAAATGCCTCTGGATATTTCTAACATCATGTTGTTTAACCCCATCACAAATAAGGGTGACCGTGTTGGCTTTAAGGTATTGGAAGATGGACGTAAAGTTCGTTATTTCAAATCTAATGGCGAAGTGGTTGACGTTTAGGTAGCGGACTAATGGCTAGATTAGAACAATTTTATCGCGATACAGTGGTCAAGAAATTGATGGCAGAGAGCGGATTCAAAAACGTAATGCAAGTGCCGCGTATTGAGAAAATAACGATCAATATGGGCTTGGGCGAAGCTATTGGTGACAAAAAAGTCATTGCGCATGCGCTTACTGATATGGAAAAAATTGCAGGCCAAAAACCTGTAACCACACTTGCGCGTAAATCGGTGGCGTCATTCAAAGTACGTGACGGTTACCCGATTGGTTGCAAAGTGACATTGCGTAACGAACGTATGTACGAGTTTCTGGATCGTTTGATTAGTATTGCAATCCCGCGTATTCGTGATTTCCGCGGGCAAAACCCCAAATCATTTGATGGCCGTGGCAATTACAATATGGGTGTAAAAGAGCAGATTATTTTTCCGGAAATCGAATACGAAAAAATCGATACCATTCGCGGAATGGATATTTGTATAACCACCAGTGCGAAAAACGATGAAGATGGTCGTGCACTGCTGTCAGCATTTAACTTCCCTTTTAAGGGCAAAGACTAAGTATGGCTAAAACTTCAATGATAATGCGCGAGCACAAACGTACTCGCCTGGTTAAAAAATACGCAGCAAAGCGTACAGAGCTTCGGGCAGTGCTTAATAGCCATGAAGCAAGCTTTGATGAAAAAATGGAAGCGCAGAAAAAAATGCAGATGCTGCCACGTGATTCATCGGCTGCCAGACAACGTAATCGTTGTCGCATAACAGGTCGCCCACACGGTGTTTACCGTAAGTTCGGTCTTTGCAGAAACAAGCTTCGTGAAGCAGCAATGCGTGGCGATATTCCTGGCCTTGTTAAGGCCAGTTGGTAGAGAAGGTATACGATTATGATGACAGATCCCATAGCAGATATGTTAACCCGCATTCGTAACGGGCAATCCGCAGGCAAGGTAGACGTGAGCATGCCGTCTTCAAAAGCCAAGATTGCTATCGCGAAAGTAATGAAAGACGAGGGTTACGTTACTGATTATTCTGTTGCTGAAGAAGGTAAAAAACCTGTTTTGACGGTTGTCTTAAAATATTTTGAAGGCCGTCCGGTTATCGACGATATGAAACGCGTCAGTCGTCCGGGTTTACGTATTTATAAAGGTAAAAGTGAATTACCCACGGTGCTTAATGGCCTTGGCATTGCTATTGTTTCTACTTCTGCGGGTTTGATGACAGATCGTCAGGCGCGCGAAGCAGGGCGCGGCGGCGAAGTTATTTGCACCATATCATAGGTTGAGAAGATGTCACGTATAGCAAATAAACCGGTAGAAATACCCTCAGGTGTTGAGGTCAGCCTCAGTGGGCAGACTATTTCTGCTAAAGGAAAAAACGGCAACATGTCTCTGGTTGTGAATGAGAAAGTTGCAGTTGCGCAGGAAGATGGTGTCCTCAAGTTTAGTGGCCGCGAAGGCGTTGCCGGTTCTGTTGCTATGGCCGGTACCATGCGCTCGTTGACAGACAACCTTGTTATGGGCGTTAGCCAGGGCTTTGAGAAAAAACTGACTTTGATTGGCGTGGGTTATCGTGCGCAGGCACAGGGCAATATGCTTAACCTGACACTGGGTTTTTCTCATCCGGTTAATTACAAAATTCCTGAAGGCATTACTGCTGAAACGCCCAGTCAGACGGAAATTATCATCAAGGGTGCAGATAAACAGAAAGTTGGACAGGTTGCTGCCGAGATACGCGCTTTCCGTCCGCCCGAGCCTTATAAGGGCAAAGGCGTACGCTATACCGATGAGCGTGTAATCCGTAAGGAAGCCAAGAAGAAATAACCGTTAAGAGATAAAGAGCGTTTACGATGAATTCAAAAACCACAAGCAGATTGCGTAGATCAAAAAGAGCGCGAGCTAAAATCAGAGAGCTGGGCGCAAGTCGCCTTACAGTGCATCGTACACCGCGCCATATTTATGCGCAGGTTGTTGCTGCTGACGGCAATACTATTATTGCCAGCGCTTCAACGTTGCAGAAAGATGTCGCCAGCGGTTTGAAGTATACGGGTAACGTAGAAGCTGCGGCTGCAGTGGGTAAAGCGGTTGCAGAAAAATCTAAATCAGCGGGTATTTCCCAGGTAGCGTTTGATCGTTCCGGGTTTAAATATCACGGTAGAGTTAAAGCACTTGCAGATGCTGCACGTGAAAACGGGTTGGAGTTCTAAAGATGGCAAAACAAGATTCGCGCCAGGATAACAAAGACGATTTAATTGAAAAGTTAGTTGCAGTTAATCGTGTTGCTAAAGTTGTTAAAGGTGGTCGCCAGTTTGGCTTTACCGCATTAACAGTGGTTGGTGATGGTGAAGGTACGATTGGTTTCGGTTACGGAAAAGCCAAGGAAGTCCCTTTGGCCATTCAAAAAGCAATGGACAAAGCTCGCAAGAACATGAATAAAATCGATCTTAAAGGCGATACGTTGCAGCATGCGATTACAGGTATACACGGCGCGGCCAATGTATATATGCAACCTGCCTCGGAAGGTACCGGCATTATTGCAGGCGGCGCGATGCGCGCTGTTTTCGAAGCGGTGGGTGTTAAAAACGTACTGGCAAAAATTAATGGTACTCGCAACCCGGTTAACGTTGTGCGTGCCACCATTAACGGTCTGACTTCAATGTCATCACCGGAATATGTTGCTGCAAAACGTGGCAAAAAAATTGAAGAAATACTCGGTTAGGAAGAATCATCGTGGCTACTAAAGAACTTAAAGTAACTTTGAAAAAAAGCACCATTGGTCGATTAAAAACCCATCGGGATTGTGCTCGTGGTCTGGGTTTGCGTCATACGCACCACACAGTAACGGTGATTGATACGCCTGAGAACCGCGGCATGATTAACAAAATTTCTTACATGCTTTCAGTGGAGGAGGCTTAATCATGTATTTGAATGATCTCAGTCCTGCAGAAGGCAGCAAAAAAAATGCCAAACGTGTTGGCCGCGGTATAGGTTGCGGCAATGGCAAAACCTGTGGCCGTGGTCACAAGGGCCAAAAGTCACGTTCAGGTGGATTTACAAAGGTAGGTTTCGAAGGTGGCCAGATGCCACTGCAACGTCGTTTACCTAAAGTGGGTTTTGCCTCACGCAGTGCAAAGTTGAGTGCAGAAGTTCGTTTACATGAATTAGCAGGCATTGAAGCTGATGTGATTGATTTACAGGCTTTGATTGCGGCGGATATCGTTCCTGCTATTACACAAAAAGCAAAAGTGATCGCCTCGGGTGAGCTGAAAAAATCAGTTCAGTTAAAAGGTATTGCTGTGACACCGGGTGCGCGTAAAGCGATTGAAGCCGCCGGTGGCAAAATCGAAGCTTCCCAATAGATCGGAATCAGGACAGTTTCGATTATGAGTGGATCAAAAGGTAACTTTACAGAACTGAAGCAACGCTTGTTGTTTGTTGTCGGTGCACTGATCGTTTTCCGTATCGGTACCTTTATACCCGTACCCGGTATTGATCCGCTGGTATTAGCCAGTTTGTTTGATCAGCAGCAGGGTAGCATCCTGGGTGTGTTCAATATGTTCTCGGGTGGTGCATTGGGACGTATGTCGATGTTTGCGCTGGGCATTATGCCCTACATATCCGCATCGATTATTATGCAGTTGTTAGCGGTAACGGTGCCTACACTTGAGCAGTTGAAGAAAGAAGGTGAATCTGGGCGTCGCAAGATTGCCATGTATACGCGTTACTTTACATTGGTACTGGCAACATTCCAGTCCATCGGAATTTCGACCGCTTTACAGTCACAGTCATTAGGCGGTGATCCACTGGTGATGAATCCGGGCTTTGGTTTTGTTTTCACTGCTGCGGTAACACTGGTCACCGGAACCATGTTCCTCATGTGGTTAGGCGAGCAGGTGACAGAGCGCGGTATTGGTAACGGTATTTCGATCATTATTTTTGCAGGTATTGTTGCTGGTTTGCCAACGGCGATTGGTGGCACGCTGGAACTGGTGCGCACAGGTGAATTGCACACATTAGCGACCTTATTCCTGTTTGTAGTGGCTGTTGCGGTTACGGGTTTCGTGGTGTTTGTGGAACGCGGCCAGCGCAGAATTACAGTGAATTACGCAAAACGTCAGCAGGGCCGACGTTTGTACGCGGCGCAAAGTAGTCATTTGCCGCTGAAGTTGAACATGGCCGGTGTTATACCGCCTATTTTTGCCTCCAGTATTATTTTGTTCCCGGCAACCATGGGAAGCTGGGTTGGTCAGAATGAAGGCATGGAATGGCTACAGGATATTGCGGGTGTATTAGCGCCGGGACAGCCTATTTATGTCATATTGTACGCTGTAGCCATCATATTCTTCTGCTTTTTCTATACCGCATTGCAGTTTAATGCGCGTGATACAGCCGAGAATTTGAAGAAATCAGGCGCTTTTATTCCCGGGATTCGTCCTGGTGAGCAGACCGCCAAGTACATTGATACGGTGATGACGCGGCTTACCTTTGTGGGAGCTATGTACATTACTTCGGTGTGTTTACTGCCTGAATTCCTGATTTTGTACTGGAATGTGCCGTTTTACTTTGGTGGCACTTCCTTGTTGATTATCGTGGTTGTGGTGATGGATTTCATGGCCCAGATACAGTCGCACCTGATGTCTCATCAGTATGATGGCATCATGAAAAAAGCGAATTTACAGGGTTATCAGAGATAACAGGGCGTTATTTCCTAAGTTATTGATTATTAAGGTTGATTACAGGCGAACCTGGTTCGGAGACAGAACATGAAAGTACGTGCTTCAGTTAAAAAGATGTGTCGAAACTGCAAAATCGTCAAGCGCAAAGGCGTGGTGCGTGTGATATGCACAGATCCGCGTCACAAACAGCGTCAGGGTTGATATTCAGGTTGATTTGGCACCGTAATCTAAGTAAAATTTCGCGCTTTGTCGCAAATAGACGGAAACAGTAAATGGCTCGTATAGCAGGTATAAATATACCCCCCAATAAGCACACCGTAATAGGTTTGACACATATTTACGGCATTGGCATCAATCGCTCACAAGACATTTGTAAAGCGACGGGTATTAGTGCAGAACAGAAAATTAGTGAGTTATCTGAAGAACAGTTAGAAAGCTTACGTACCGAGATTGGTAAGTATAGCGTTGAAGGTGATCTTCGACGTGAAGTTTCCATGAGCATCAAGCGTTTGATGGATCTTGGTTGTTACCGTGGTATTCGTCATCGTCGTGGTTTACCACTGCGTGGCCAACGGACTAAAACCAACGCACGTACACGTAAGGGTCCTCGTCGACCTGTAACTCGATAAGTAGAATCAGGCAGAATATATAATGGCAGATGCACCAAAAAAGAAAGCTAAGCGTACCGTTACCGACGGCGTAGCGCATATTTACGCAACGTTTAACAACACGATTATCACGATTACCGATCGACAGGGTAATGCACTTGCCTGGGCGACTGCTGGTGGTTCAGGTTTCCGTGGCTCACGCAAAAGTACACCGTTTGCTGCACAGGTTGCTGCGGAAAAGGCAGGTACACGCGCTAAAGAATTTGGTATGAAGAATCTTGATGTCATGGTTAAAGGACCGGGTCCTGGTCGTGATTCTGCGGTTCGTTCATTGAACAACGTGGGTTTCAAGATCACCAACATCACAGATGTTACCCCGATTCCTCACAATGGTTGCCGTCCACCTAAAAGACGTCGCGTTTAAGACTGGAGATAATGTAAGTGGCTAAATATACGGGACCAAAATGTAAACTCAGTCGTCGCGAAGGCGTTGACCTTGAGCTTAAATCTTCATTACGCCCACTGGATTCCAAGTGCAAGCTTGATCAGGTTCCAGGGCAGCATGGTGCACGTCGTACACGTTTGTCTGACTACGCATTGCAGTTACGCGAAAAACAAAAATTACGTCGTATTTACGGTGTGTTAGAAAAGCAATTCCGTAACTACTACAAAAAGGCCGCTAACCAGAAAGGTTCTACCGGTGAGAATTTATTGTCACTGCTGGAAACACGTTTAGATAACGTTGTGTATCGCAGTGGCTTTGGTGCAACACGTGCAGAAGCGCGCCAGCTTGTAAATCACAAATCAATTATGGTGAATAGCAAAATCGTCAACATTCCTTCTTACAAGGTACAGGCGAATGATGTTATTTCCGTACGTGAAAAATCTAAAAAGCAGACTCGTATTGAGAGTTCGCTGAACATGGCAAAACAAAAAGGTATTGCTGACTGGATTACTCTTGATGAGAACAAACTTGAAGCTGTTTTCAAGAATGTGCCAGAGCGTACAGATTTGCCACCCGATATAAATGAACAACTCGTTGTAGAACTTTACTCCAAGTAGGGGCTAATACCGCATGTCAGGAACTGAAGAACTTCTTACACCGCGTACGATTAATGTACAGTCGTATAGCGAAACTCACGCAAAAGTTGCGCTTGAGCCTCTGGAACGTGGCTTTGGCCATACACTGGGTAACGCACTTCGCAGAATTCTGCTTTCATCTATTGAAGGCAGTGCTATCGTTGAAGTTGAAATTGAAGGTGTAGAGCATGAATACAGCTCTATCAGCGGAGTGCAGGAAGATGTACTGGAAATCCTGCTAAACCTGAAAGGTGTTGCATTAATGATGCATGCCAATGACGAAGGCACTATTACTATTACATCAAAAGGTGCAGGCGTTGTCACAGCCGGTGATATTGAAACAGGACATGATATTGAAATCGTGAATCCTGATCATGTGATTGCTAACCTGAACAAAGATGGCAAGCTCAATATAACCATGAAGGTGGTTAAGGGCCGCGGTTATGAACCAGCAGCAGCTCGTGCTAAAAAAGAAGATGGTGAGACGACAGCGCCGATAGGCACTTTGAGGCTTGATGCTTCTTTTAGTCCTATCCGACGTGTTGCTTACAATGTTGAAAGTGCACGTGTTGCCCAGAGTACAAACCTGGACAAATTAATTATCGACTTACAGACCAATGGCACGATTGATCCTGAAGCGGCTATTCGTACCGCAGCCACTATTTTACAGGACCAGCTAATGTCCTTCGTTAACCTGAAGAGCATGGAAGACGAAGAGGCTGTTAATGAAGAAGCAGATATTGATCCCATTCTGTTACGCCCAGTTGACGAACTTGAACTCACGGTTCGTTCAGCTAACTGTCTGAAGGCTGAAAATATTTACTACATCGGTGACCTGATTCAGCGCACCGAAGTTGAACTGCTGAGAACGCCTAATCTGGGCAAGAAGTCACTCACCGAAATCAAGGATGTTCTGGCATCGCATGGTTTGTCACTGGGTCTTCAACTTGATGAAAACTGGCCACCTGCTTCTCTTAGAGAAAAAGAAGCTAGCTCCAGCTCCAGCTAAGGTACACAATTAAAGGTTATAATCATGCGTCATCGTAAATCAGGTCGTCAACTTAATAGAAATAGCAGCCATCGCAAAGCGATGTTCAGTAATATGGCTAATTCTTTATTTGATCACGAGATTATAAAAACCACATTACCCAAGGCCAAGGAATTGCGTCGTGTTGCCGAGCCACTAATTACTATGGCGAAGAATGATTCTGTTGCAAATCGCCGTCTTGCCTTCTCACGTTTGCGTGACAAAGCCATGGTGGGCAAGTTGTTCACAGAACTCGGTCCTCGTTATAAGGAACGTGCAGGTGGTTACACCCGTATTCTTAAATGCGGTTTCCGTTCTGGCGATACTGCACCCATGGCATACATTGAGCTGATAGATCGTGCGACTGAAGCAGATTCTGTAGAAACTGAAACTGAATAAGTAGAATCGCAAGTTAATCACTGTGGGTGTCATTCCCCGTGGCTTGCCACGTATTCTGTAGGTGCGAATTCATTCGCACGATGTGCGTGAATATTGGCAGCATTGTCACCTACAATAAAAAAGCCGACTCTGAGTCGGCTTTTTTATTGTCTGGTAATTCGTCTTTATATTTCTGCAATATTCATCCAGGTATCATGCTTATTGCAAACACTCAGTACGTGTATTGGGCCACTCGTTTTATCCAGTGTGAAACTGGATATGGCGACGGAATCTTTACCGGGTTTAAACATTTTTTCTGCGACAAACTGAAAATCTTTATCCAGTATCATGTGTTTAATGATGTAGTGCTCGTAACTGCTCATGTCGTGAGCCGTGGTGACCTTGATTGACTTGCCATCGACTTCAATAGTGGGCAAGTGGCCGCCTATTTTTTTGCTCCATCGTCCGGGCGCATCTTTGGTGTAGTACAAACCACCGGCCATGGATGAACTGCTGGCCAGCACAAGTTTCGGAGCAATGATGCCGGATGCGGCTCCCAGTGTTGCAAGACGAATAAAATTACGACGATCCATGGTTTTCCCTCATTTTTATTTTATGTGGCATCTCTTCAGACGCGAGATGTGTGTTCATTTGATGTTGTGTAGTGGAGTGGTTCTTACTCACTTGAATCACTGTGGGTGTCATTCCCCGTGGCTTGCCACGTAATCTGTAGGTGCGAATTTATTCGCACGATGCGCGTAAACATTGGTAGCATTGTGCGAATGAATTCGCACCTACAATTAATACCCCGTCAGCTTGCTGCGGGGTATTTTATTTTGCCTGTTGCTCGGCTCGAATATTTTTGTCCCACGATGAGTTTTTATCTACCCATCTCATGGAAAGCCAGTACCAGGGTGTAAGAGCAATCATCATAGCAGCCCAGCTCCAGTCGTCCATATAATAGGACAGGGGTATAGATGCGATGCTGAGCAAAACGAAAGACCGGACGAGTATAAGTGCATGTTTTTTGCTTTCAATATTGAGCAAGCCCAGAAAAACCCATAGCGGCATGTTGTCTCTTCTTTCCATGTTTTAGTTTCTTCCTTTTGTTGATGTGTCTAAAATGTTTGAGTGTCATACAATAGCAAACTGGGCATTCTCAATCAATCGGCAAATTCCAGTCGTTCTTCAAATTTTTCCAGGGCCTGTTTCGCGCAGTCCTCGTCTTTATCCCCACCGGGTGCTCCGCTTACCCCAATAGCACCGATATTGTAGCCGCCGGATTTGATCGCAAGGGCACCTTGCAGAAGCAGGATGCCATCAATCTCATTGAGTTCGTGCCGGATGTTGTCACGGTTTTTGCGTAATTCTCCGGAGCTTATATTGGACAG
>QIHT01000042.1 GCA_003229115.1 Gammaproteobacteria bacterium
TACAAAAAAATACCAACTACCCATTCTAAACTCTAAAAGCTGGAGCTCATATCCGGATTTGAACCGGAGACCTCTTCCTTACCAAGGAAGTGCTCTACCGACTGAGCTATATGAGCTAAGTTCAGTTGCTAGTGGCGAGGGGCAAGTGGCAAGGCAAACCCAAAACCTTAATCCCGTAGCACCCATCACCGACCCTTGGTAAATCCCACCTTTTAATCACTTCCTTTTTAATCACTTCCTTTTCCCTGGCACCTCGTCCCTCGCCCCTGTTTTTTGGAGCGGGTGATGGGAATCGAACCCACGTATTCAGCTTGGAAGGCTGAAGTTCTACCATTAAACTACACCCGCTTATTCAAAGGTCCCAGGTTCTAGTATCTAGGAGCTAGGCACATCAAATCTACTCCACCGCGAGTGTAAGCAAATCAATTCCATGACGACTTCATCACTATCCACAGTAATTCTGTTTCTCAAAATCCTAGCACCTCGTCCCTAGCACCTGATCCCTTGTCTTCTGGTGGAGGGGGGAGGATTTGAACCTCCGAAGGTAGAACCAGCAGATTTACAATCTGCCCCCTTTGACCACTCGGGAACCCCTCCCAAAATCAAGCCGCGTATTTTGCTTGAGCGCAACGCAACTGTCAACCGTAACAAACTGATACGGCAGACAAAAGTTGGAGCCGGTGACAGGAGTTGAACCCACGACATCCTCATTACAAGTGAGGCGCTCTACCAACTGAGCTACACCGGCGATTAAGGCGGGCAATTGTAGGTAAAGCGCCCGCTTAAAGCAATGCGAAATGAGCAATAAAATGTCCGCGTTGCAGGAACGTTATTTTGTAATTATCTCCTCTGTAAGGGGCTGACACGCATATTAGTGATCATCGCGTGCTTTCCGTCCTGAAATTGTTCACGTTCGATAGCTTTTTTTGAACCACAGAGGTCACAGAGGAGCACAGAGAAAAGCCGACTATTGATTTGTGCTTCGCACAGGTAAAAAAACCTCTGTGTATCTCTGTGGTGAAAAATAATCTTTTCAGGCGTAGCCGCCAACCTTCAGTCACGCCCTCTTAGTGGTCATCGCGTGCTTTCCATCCTGAGGCTGTTCAGGTTCAATAGCTATTTTTTGAACCACAGAGGTCACAGAGGTTCACAGAGAAAAGCCGACTATTGATTTTGATTTGTGCTTCGCACATAAAAAAACCTCTGTGTACCTCTGTGACCTCTGTGGTGAAAAATAATCTTTTCAGGCGTAGCCGCCAACCTTCACGAACATGCACGATCCAGACGATTAATCTTCTGAGCCAGATGTTTGCTGAAGATTTTCTGCGGAATCACCTTACCCGCAGGCACATGATAGTCCAGCCAGTAGATGGTGTAGCTTCTGAAAACCGGCTCGACAATCGGCTTGAAACCCAGAGCTTTAATACTTGCAGCATGGCTGTAAGCACGGTCTTTTTCCTTGAAGTGACCCAGCGACAACCCGTTTTCCTTAGGACCACTGCTAATCACGTAATAATCCTTTACTTTCTTGTTTTTCAGTCTGTTGCCGAGTTTTTTGGCTTTTTTAAGCGTGGTTTCCGGCTCAAGAAAGACCCAGAACAGGGATTGCTCCTGCTCTTCACGGCTTCGAAATGAGGCAGCAATAACGTAGTTCTTGATGGCGCGAGTGAATATTCTCAGGTTATCCAGTTCCCGGAAGGGACCCAGCGTATAACACCGGTCAACCGAGCTGCTCTGTGCAACCACCACCGGGGGTTTAACCGCTGGCAGTTTATCGGGTTCTGCCGATTTTTCAGCTGGCGCTGTTTTAGCGGGTTTTGTCTCTACTTTGGCCAAAACCTTGGTTGGAATCTTGGTCGCCTGGCCAATTTCACTCAGCAACTCAATCGTCGGTATGTCTGTGCTGGCATCAGGCACAGCCGATTCATCTTTCGACTGGCTTATTTCCCAGCCAACAAAAACGACATTGACCAGTAATACAAACAAAAACAACAAACGCATGCTTTTTAATTTTATCTATTTATTTATTGTTGTAAATTATTGTTGCGAAGCAAAAAATAACCCATGAAGCACCAGGTGTGGTTCGAGCCGCATATCGGGTAAATCCAGCAGTGGCAGCATTTTTTCGGCCATGCCACCGGTTATTACCACCTTCATGGTATCACCCAGTCGTTCTTTTGCTGAGGCACAAACTTCCATCAAACCTGCCTGCAGCATATGCAGTGTACCACTGGTAACCGCATCAGCTGTAGTAATTGCAAAACCCGGGCAATCGCCGTCAATCGCTTTGACGCCTTCGGTATTCTGCAGTAATGAGGTGCGCATCATATCCAGACCCGGCATGATTCGCCCACCCCGATGGACACCATTTTCATCCATCAAATCAATCGTCACTGCCGTTCCCACATCAATGATGCAAACCGGATCATCGTAGAGTTTTTTGGCGCCCAGCAATGCCGCCCAGCGGTCCACCCCGTGGTCTGAAGGCTCGGGATACATATTTTGCACCCCGCCTAACTCGGCGCGGGTGCGTAAAAAAACCGCCTCAACTGACCATTGCTGTTGCATCCAGTCTGTTAATGCCTGTTCAACCATATCACCGGCAACACAGGATACCCAGACAGCTTGCTGATTCGGTGTCCCTGCAAACGCTTCATCCAGTGCCGTCTTGATCGAGGCTTTTTCGTAAACCCCGTCCTCTGCAAGCACCAGCTGATCTTCCTGCCAGACACCCCACTTGATTCCGCTGTTTCCTATATCAACGGTCAACATGAGCAGGCCTTTTCTGATGGTTTATCCATATTCCCTTTCCTCAGACTTATTTCCGCACTATTAAACACTCTCTCTTCGCCGTCAATGAGAATGCGTATCTCGCCATCTGATGTGACACCACAGGCCACGCCCTGCAACTGCTCGCCATCATCCATTATCACATTCACCGCTTTTCGGGCACAGGCGTCATATTGATTTTGAAACTCTTCAATCAATTTGCCCGGCTGTTTTGGCAATCGCTCACACATTGCCATACATTCCTGCAACAACAAAGCCGCCAACTGGTTACGTCCGCCTTCAGCCGGGTGCTTAAGCGAAGAAACAACATCCGTCCACGCTTGATCAGGCATTTCGGGCGAAGATTTTGGCAACCGATAATTCAGGCCAACACCAATCACCACCGAAGTTTTATTGTCGTTGATGCTTACTGTCTCGATCAAAATACCTGCAATCTTTTTATCATCGATCAGAACGTCGTTGGGCCATTTCAACATCGCATCCGCAATACCTGCTTTTTCAAGCGTTTTAGCAACCGCCATTCCGATAGACAAAGATAAAATCCCTATCTGGTTCACGGGAAGCTCGAACAACCAGGCGAGACTCATGTATATATTGCACAATGGTGGCGAAACCCAGCGCTTACCTCGCCGCCCCCTGCCCTGCGTCTGTTGTTCTGCAAAACAGGCGAATGGCATCGGCTTAGCCTCGCGTACTTTTTGTAAAACCCAGTCATTGGTTGAATCGAGACTGTCGAACAGACTCACACTGCATGGTTTAACCAGCGCATGCTGTATTCGATTTAACTCCAGTTTTTCAGGCATCAGTCAATGTTGGCTAAAAATGAGTGGCTATATATAGCATAAAGCAGTTTGAAGGCAGCTCTGATTAATTCTCATAAAGTTCTGCGAGCTTTTAAGCGTACAGGTTCAAGGCATGGTTCGCAGTGAATGATTATTTCATTCATAAGGACCATAACGCAGAAGATGTGCGCTTAAAAGCTCGCCCTTCGGGGCAAAGCACAAAAACCAGCCTCTGCGTTATTACTTTTTACCATGCAATAAGCATACTTTCAAAACAATGCCTTGATGCTGGTTTTTGTGCTTTGCCAGAATTTATGATAATTAACCAGAGTTGCCTTAAGTATAAGCATGTACAATACCGCGACGCATATTTCGATAGAACAATAATTACCTTTATGTCAACTGAAGAAGCAACTGCCCCCTCCAATTTTATTCGCAACATCATCCAGGGCGATCTGGATTCGGGTAAACACACCGCCATTCAGACACGTTTTCCACCTGAACCTAACGGCTACTTACATATCGGCCACGCCAAATCCATTTGTCTGAATTTTGGCATCGCCAAAGACTTTGACGGTTTATGCAATCTTCGCTTCGACGACACCAATCCCGACAAAGAAGAAGAAGAGTACATGCACGCCATTGAAGAGGACGTGAAATGGCTGGGCTTTGAATGGAGTGAATTGAAGCACGCATCAGATTACTTTCAACCTTTATATATGTTTGCGGTTAAATTAATCGTTGAAGGCAAAGCCTATGTCGACAGCCTGAGTGCTGACGAGATTCGAGAATATCGCGGCACACTAAAAGCACCCGGCAAGGAAAGCCCACACAGAAACCGGAGTGTTGAAGACAACCTGGGGCTTTTCCAGCGCATGAAAGAAGGCGAGTTTGAAGATGGCGCTCATGTACTGCGCGCTAAAATCGACATGGCTTCGCCTAATATGAACATGCGCGATCCGACCCTGTACCGCATTAAACGCACGCACCATCATCGCACCGGTGATGACTGGGTAATTTACCCGATGTACGATTTCACGCATTGCCTGTCCGATGCCATCGAAAGCATTACACATTCTTTATGTACGCTGGAATTTGAAGATCACCGCCCCCTCTATGACTGGGTACTTGATGAAGTTAAAACGCCCTGTCACCCGCAACAAATAGAATTTGCACGGCTGGAACTTAAATACACCATAACCAGCAAACGAAAACTTCAACAACTGGTTACTGAAGGCCACGTTAATGACTGGGATGACCCACGCATGCCAACTATTTCCGGCATGCGCAGGCGAGGTTACACCGCAGCAGCACTGCGTGACTTCTGCGATCGCATTGGCATCACCAAGAAAGACAGCTCCATCGAAATGGCGGTACTGGAAAACAGTGTTCGCGAAGATTTGAACGAATATGCGCTACGTGTCATGGGCGTATTGAACCCTTTAAAAGTAACCATTAAAAACTACCCGGATGATCAGGTTGAAAACGTGGAAGCACAAAATCATCCACAGAATCCTGATATGGGCACACGCAAGGTTCCATTTTCAAAAACCATCTACATAGAACACGACGACTTCATGGAAGATGCACCGAAAAAGTTTTTCAGACTAAGCGTTGGGCGTGAAGTGCGTTTACGTTATGCCTACTACATTACCTGCACTGATATTGTAAAAAACAGCAACGGTGAAGTCATCGAACTGATTTGCACATACGACCCTGAAACCAAAGGCGGCTCATCGCCTGATGGCCGTAAAGTTAAGGGCACGATTCACTGGGTTTCGGCCGAGCACGCGATTGACGCAAAAATAAATCTGTACGACCGTTTGTTTACTCATCCCAATCCTGGCAGCACAGAAAACTTTGTCGAACATTTAAATCCCGAATCATTGCAGCAACTAAGCCATTGCAAACTTGAGCCTTCACTGGCAAATGCTAATCCGGAAACACATTACCAATTTGAACGCACCGGTTATTTTATCCTCGATAAAAAAGACAGCGCCAAAGACAAACTGGTATTTAATCGCACTGTTACACTAAGAGATGCCTGGGCAAAAATTGACAAGCAGAATAATTCGTAAGTTGCGTTAGTTCAAAAACAACGTCAAAAACTTTCACCACAGAGGCACAGAGAACACAGAGAAAGGCTTTTTATTATTAGCGACGCCTACGGCGTAGCTATCAAAATAAACCTCTGTGTTCTCTGTGCCTCTGTGGTGAATGCTTTTAGTTTTTATTAACTACAGAAGTGCGTAGGTCGGGCATTGCCCGACATGGATGATGGTGGACAATGCCCACCCTACGCGCAATGACAAGCTAAAAAACTCTGTGTGCTCTGTGGCAAATAACTATTATCTGGAATACGAAATACGGTAAATAGCATTGGCGTAATCATCCGACACCAGTATCGAACCATCAGGCATATTAATAACATCCACTGGCCTACCCCAGTGCGTTCCTTCGTCATCAACACCATCACCTTTTTGCATCCAGCCGGTGACAAAAGGTTTAACCGACTCAATTTTGTATTTGCCGAACTTTACTACAACCAGTCGATAACCCGCTTTCTGGCTCCGGTTCCATGAGCCATGTTCGGCAATAATGATCTGGTTTTTATACTCTGGCGGAAACTGTTTTCCCGTATAAAACATCATACCTAAAGGTGCAACGTGTGCATCCAGTTCCCATTCCGGTTTCAAAAAACGTTTTGCATCTTCCCAAAGAGCATCATTAACTTCGTACTCCGGGTCATAAACATTGTTTCCGTGTATATAGGGAAAACCAAAGTTAAGGCCTTTTCTGTAAGCATGGTTTAACTCATCCGGTGGGCTGTCATCACCCAACCAGTCACGGCCATTATCAGTAAACCACAGGGTTTTTGTTTCTGGATGCCAATCGAAACCAACACTATTACGAATACCACTGGCATAGATTTCTGCCTTGCCTGTTTTCACATCGAGTCGCAATATTGAACCATGACGTTTGTCGTGACTGATGCAAACATTGCATGGCACTCCTACCGGCACATAAAGAAAATCATCCGGGCCAAAACCAAGATACTTCCAGCCGTGATATTTATCGGTAGGTAACAGGTTGGTGACAACAACCGGCTTCGGCGGTTTTTCTAGCTGTGTTTCAATATTATCAAAACGAAGCACTTTGCTAACCGCTGCAACATACAAACTGCCATCCTTGAACGCAATACCGCTTGGCATATTCAAACCACTCGCAATGGTATATTTTTTATCGTGCCTGGCGTCGATTTTGCCATCACCATTTTTATCAACTAACGCATAAACCTTACCGGCACTTTTTGAACCGACAAACACAACACCTTTATCACCCAAAGCCATCTGGCGGGCATTTTTTACATTACTCGCGTAAATGCTTATAGAAAAACCATCGGGTAGTTGTAAGCGATTAATTGGCAGACCGGAAGCTGCAACGGTTAACAACCCGGCACTGGCGCATAACAAGGAAATCATGTCACCATGGCCTCGCTTCCAGGCTCAGCATATTTCTGCTTGATGGAAAGTATTCTGGGTAACTTTTCATGCAGCAACTCAACCAGTCTGGCTTCAAAATGTTTTTCCTTTTCTGAATCAATCAGCTGCAAGGCTTCGTCAACAGGCCAGGCTTTCTTGTATGGCCGTTCCGATGTCAGCGCATCAAAAACGTCAGCAATAGCACAGATGCGGCCAACCAATGGAATGTCTTCGCCCTTAAGACCATTGGGATAACCACTGCCATCCCATTTCTCATGATGAGTAAGCGCAATATCGTGCGCCATTATCATTAAATCTGAACTTCCGCCCGACAAAATATCAGCTCCAATTTGCGCGTGTGTTTTCATAATCTCCCACTCTTCCCCATCCAGCTTGCCAGGCTTGAGCAGTATGTTGTCCGGAATGCCCAGTTTGCCAATATCATGCATGGGGCTGGCCACCAGCAAAAGATCTGCAGGCCCCTCGTCCATGCCATAAGCACGCGCCAATACCGCGGCTATCTGGCTCATGCGAATAATGTGCAAACCGGTTTCGTTATCGCGGTATTCAGCCGCTCGCCCCAAACGCCACACCACTTCAATACGACTATCGAGCAATTCCTCATGCGCCTTGCGCAATTCGCGTGTGCGCTCTTCCACTTTCTGCTCAAGAATATCTTTCTGAAACCGAATAATCTTCTGAGCCTGCCACACTTCCAGTAAATTATGCACGCGCGCAAGGAACTCGCGCACATCAAAAGGTCTCAATACGTAATCGCGCGCACCATGACTCAATGCCTCACGCTGGAAACGTTGTTCAATAACATCGGTCACCACCAAAACAGGCGGAATATCCTCCGCTTGCATTTCGTCCTGCAATGAATCGATGATGCCGAAACCATCGAGGCGAGGCATCTTTATGTCAAGAATGATGAGATCAATTTCTTCCTCGGTACAAAAACTCACCACACTGAACGGGTCATCAGTGGTTTGCACGCTGTGATAATTCTCCCGTGCCAGTAACTTTTTCACCATGACTCGATTCAATTTCTGGTGATCCACCACCAGGATGTTGGCCTGCTTGATATCGTTGATTAGACTGCTATCGTGGGTTTTCATGGCATTGGTTTTACGGGTACTTTGTCAGTTGGAGATATAAATTTCACGTAACCTTGAAGATAGGGCAAGCTGGGTGGATGTCCAGTGGAGAGGGGGATTGAAGGGGTTTATTAGTTTTTAGATTTTTTCTGTTTTCTGGGTTGTTTTCGTTATCTGATAACTATGGTTTCGCCCGTTGGCGAGTTACTTTATTTTGCTTGTCCAAAATAAAGTAACCAAACAAAAAGACACCCCGAATCAGTCGTGCCCGTAAAAAACACGGGCATTCCCTCATCACTCCCGATGTGTGAGGCCGCTGCGGAACTCGCCCATAAACAACATGGGCTCAAACAGTCCTCGCGGACAACCCCTCACAAATCGCTCGCTCCTCGGCGACTTCAACGGGGCCGAAGGTCAAAAGCAGAAAATCAAAGCGGAAAGAAATCAACGAGACTGACCCTTTGATTCATCTGCGCCAGGCACAAAAGAGGCGACGAAAACATTACAAAACCTACGATTCAAGGGGTGTTTTAGTGGATAAGCGCCACATCAGTGAACAACCAAAGATAGTAGAAAAGCGCCGCAGGATTGGTGATTGGGAAATAGATACCGTCATGGGTTCCGGTGATTTGCACTGCATTGTCACACTGATTGAAAGAAAATCCGGTTTTAGTCTGATTGGTAAAATAAAATGCCGTACCAAAAAAGAAGTCAACGCCTGTGTGATACGGTTAATCAAATCACAGCGAGGTAAAATAAAAACGATCACAGCAGATAATGGCACGGAATTTCACGGTTACAAGGACATTGAAAAAAAGACCGGTGCTAAGTTTTATTTTGCAACCCCCTACCATTCATGGGAAAGAGGGACGAATGAAAACACCAACGGTCTGATACGACAATATTTGCCAAAAAGAAAAAGTATGGCTTCACTAACGCAAGAAAAGTGTAATAGAATTGCGCACGAACTTAACACAAGGCCGAGAAAACGACTGGCTTTCAGAACACCTTTAGATGTTTATAAAACAGGTTAGTGTCGCGGTTCAATATTGAAGCTAAGTCAACTTTAATATGCGAACAACTCTTGAAGAATATTACATAACTCAACTTGAGTGTTTTCATCTATTGTGCCTAACTTTTTTATGAATCGTGTTTTATCAACGGCTCTAATTTGATCTAAAAGAATTAACCCGTTCTTATTTTTAAACTTACATTGTATCCTGCAAGGAAAATCAAAACCTTTAGTGGTCATAGGAGCCACTAGAACAGTTGATAATGCTGCCATTTCATTTGGGGAAATGACAACGCAAGGTCTTGTTTTGTTTATTTCTTTGCCTTTAGTTGGATTTAAACTGACGAGCCAAACCTGAAATCGGGTGATGGGTGTCATTACCGCTCCAGGTCATCATCTGAAGTTAATGAAGCATCTAGCCATTCACTGTCTGTTGCTTCTGAGCCATTTTTTGCAAGGATTGTTTCTATGGCCTTTTTCCAATTTTCTCTTGGTTTTCTACTTGGAGTAACCAGAATCCCTTGATTTACAACCTGTATATCAAGTTCTTTTCCCTCAAGGTGGGCTTGCTGTATAAGTGGTTTAGGTATTCTGATGCCTTGAGAATTACCGATTTTAACTAAATGCGCCATATCGCCACCTCATTAAATAAGTGAATTTAAAGTAATTATAATGTAATTACTTTAAATTGCAATAGAATGGTTATTTTGATGGCTTTTAAGAGCTAAAAGTTAAAGGTGAAAGGTGACGGAGGGATTATTTATTAACCAATAATTGTACAATTTTAAATCCCTCCGTCCCCTTTCTTCCTGCATTTTCACTGCCATTGTCATAGGTGATCGTTTTTCTCAATTCAGAGGGATGCTTCTTAAGTCGTTTCACAATCGTGTTGTGAGTAAGATCAGCTGTTTTGTTTTCGATGAAACTGATGTGTGTTAAACGACTTTTTCTCTCCGCTAAAACATTCAATCCACTTTGCCTGTCGGATGATACTATTGAGTCACTCTCCCAGTGACCGCAGGCTAATCTCAGGTCGGCCTCAAGAGAACGATCTTCAATGGAAACCCTATTGCTAATGCGATGCTGCTTTGTGCGATAGGGGCGTTTAATGCGCCGCTTAGCATGTTTTCTGGGTAAATGTTCAATCAGCTCAGGGGCTTCAATGTAAATATATTGATAGATGGACTCATGGCAAATATAGTTGTCAGGGTCTTCTTTTTTAAGTCGTCCAGAAATTAATTCGGGTGTCCAACCAATACGTAATTTTGCACAGACATATTTGCGTATCAATGGGTATTTTAATCGATATCGCTTAGCCCTTTGTTCTAATTTCCATTGGTACATCATTTGAGCTCC
>QIHT01000196.1 GCA_003229115.1 Gammaproteobacteria bacterium
TTCCAGCATGGGTGCCAGCAGATGGCCTTCCATGTGGTGGACTTCTACGGCGGGGATATCCAGTGCCCAGGCGAGGCTGCGGCCGACGCAGGCACCCGACATCAGCGCACCAATCAAACCCGGCCCAGCGGTGTAGGCGATGCCGTCAATATCACCGGTTTCAAGACCTGTCTGCTGCAATATTTGCTCTATCAGGGGTATCAGATAGCGGATATGATCACGTGATGCCAGCTCCGGCACCACCCCGCCATACTCGGCATGTACCGCCACCTGGCTATGTAAAACATGCGCCAGCAAGCCCTTTTCACTGTCATAAACAGCAATTCCGGTCTCATCACAGGAGCTTTCTATGCCTAGAACGATCATTCTTTATATAAGGGCTTTGGGATTTGCCTGAAAATGCGATATAATACGTGGTTCCCGCAGACCATGCGGATTTTTTGTGCATTTTTGATTTACTAATTTTGGGGCAACTATGCCAGCTATACGAGTTAAAGAAAACGAACCTTTTGATATCGCCCTGAGGCGCTTCAAACGTTCCTGTGAAAAAGCAGGTGTTTTGACGGAAGTTCGCAAACGCGAAGCTTACGAAAAACCCACCACAGAACGCAAACGCAAAGCAGCAGCCGCTGTTAAGCGCCATCTGAAGAAGTTGTCAAAAGAGCGCGGCAAATTCGCGCGCCAGCCTCACCAACGTAGACGTTAAGTTAAACATTAACGCTCCAGCACGTCATGAGTAGCGGACTGAAAACACAGCTCACGGACGCAATGAAAGCGGCCATGAAAGCTGGCGACAAGGAAACCCTTGGCGTCATACGTTTGATGTTAGCCGCACTCAAGCAAGTCGAAATTGATGAACGCATCGAACTCGACGATACCCGTATCATCACCATTCTCGACAAGATGCTCAAGCAGCGCCGTGAATCTATTAGCCAGTTTGATGCTGCTGGTCGCGATGACCTTTCCAAAATAGAAAAGAATGAGATTGAAGTTATTCAACAATACATGCCTCAAGCGCTGAGTGAAGAAGAAATCACAAGCATTGTTAACGATGCTATTAGTTCTACCAGTGCCGCTTCCATTAAAGACATGGGCAAAGTCATGGGCATCGTCAAACCCAAAGTTGCCGGTCGTGGCGACATGGGCGCTATCAGCGGCAAGATTAAAGAACTATTGAATGCAGGCTGATATGTCAGCCGCCCCTGCTCTCCTTAAAAACGACCGTTTTCTCCGCGCTTTACTAAAACAGCCCGTGGATCGCACACCCGTATGGATTATGCGTCAGGCCGGTCGCTACCTGCCGGAATACCGCGAAGTGCGCAAACAGGCCGGCGATTTTATGACACTGTGCAGCACACCCGAACTGGCGTGTGAAGTGACGCTGCAGCCACTACGTCGTTTCGATCTTGACGCAGCCATTTTATTTTCCGACATTCTTACTATTCCCGATGCGATGGGTTTAGGCCTCTACTTCGAAGAAGGTGAAGGCCCGAAATTTAAATCACCGGTTCAAAGCGCAGCTGAAATAGCTAAACTGGCTGCACCCGACCCACACGATTCTCTCGGTTACGTAATGGATGCGGTAAGTTTAATCAGAAGCGAACTCAATGGCTCAGTACCATTAATCGGTTTTTCCGGTAGCCCGTGGACTTTAGCCACGTACATGGTTGAAGGAGGTAGCAGTAAAACATTCTCAAAAATTAAAGCCCTGTTATTCGAAGACAGCAAAGCCACGCATCAGCTTTTATCCGTGCTGGCTGATTCAGTGGCGAGCTACCTCAATGCGCAGATTGCTGCCGGTGCACAGGCAGTGATGATTTTTGATAGCTGGGGAGGCGCTTTATCCACGCCTCATTATAAGGAGTACTCGCTGGCTTACATGCAGATGATTGTCGATCAGCTAGCACGCGAAAAAGACGGTGAGAAAATCCCTGTGATTGTTTTCACCAAAGGTGGTGGACTCTGGCTGGAAGATATTGCTGCAACAGGTTGTGACGCTGTCGGCCTGGACTGGACCATCGACCTTAGTGCTGCACGTGAACGTATTGGCGATAAAGTTGCATTGCAGGGAAATATGGATCCGGCTGTTATGGGCACGTCACCGGAAGTCATTAAAACCGAAGTCGCACGTATTTTAAAATCCTACGGCAACGGTACCGGTCATGTGTTCAATCTTGGTCATGGCATTACACCAAACATTAATCCTGAAAATGTAGAAGCGCTGGTCAATGCGGTACACGATGAGAGTGCGCAATATCACAACTGAAAAATATCCTCGTCATTGCTGTTCGCGATGACACAAAAACTGCGCACCGTAGGCCGGGATAAGGCTTTATCGTTCCCGGCGATTTCCGACACTATGACCATGCCTGCAACCTGCCTTATGCAGGCCTACTTCGAAATCCATCAACGAATTAGCTGGTTAATGCGGTGCATGACGAAAGCACTCAGTATCACGGTTGAAAAAACCCTCGTCATTGCGAGTCGCGATAGCGACGTGGCAATATTTAAAATTACGCGAACTGGTTAAGATTGCCACGCTTCGCTCGCAATGACAGAAAAATAGTTACAACCAGTCAATCAAAGCAACGCCAAAAGATGCGGATCGGTATTTATAAAATACCGTACCATTCAAAGTTTCCGAGAAAATCTTCGATGTCTGGATTGTCATCATCTTCCGCATTTTCTTTAATGCGTATCCACGGCCTGATGACAGTAATAAAATTTCCGCTCTCAAATGCCAGGGTGGCATAAATTCTATTCCAACTACGGGATAACGGTTCGCCTCGACCATTCGATTGGTGATTAAAACCTACCCGCATTGACGAACTCCTCATCCCTAAAAAACCCCAGTCAGGATTAAACCTGACTCCAAACTCGGGTTCATAGTTGGTTTCCCTGAAAGGCGATGAAATATCTCTGTTGTAGACTTGCCATAAAGCCAATTGCGTATACGTAAAATACGGCGTTATACCAGATTCACCCACTTCACCCCAGGGTTCAAACTGAACACTTATCTGGAATTTCTCTTCAGTATCGTCAATGCCTTCTCCGGGTTCAAAGAAATCCTGAAATGGTGCCTCATTGGCTGAGCTGTTATGTGTAACAGGCAGTATGTAATTCATACGGTAAGGCGTCAGAGAAAACGGATTTTTCAAAGAAGCGTTTATTTCATGCTTGCGGCGCTCGGATGCATTCCTGTTTTCGTCTTCCGCTACTGCCTTATCGTAACAAGCCAAATGTTCTACATCATCCTTTAAATCGTTACACGTGTTTTCTGCATACAAAGAAAAACTCATAACACTCAAAAAAAATCCATACAAAAATAACCGAAAACCTTACTGCATTAGATTTTATTTTCATTTAACAGCCTCTTTTTCCCGTGGCTTTAACGTCGAGAACATCTCCTTAATAATACGCATAATTCTTGGGGCGCGAACACTATTACTATCATTAAAATTAAAAGCCCCTTGCACCATTGATTTCCACACTGGCCGTTTTGTTTTCCCGTCGAGCAGATACAGCACAAACGTCGCCTTCTCATCCAGCGGATCTTTAACGCCGTAGCCGTACATCAAGCCATACTGCAGTAAAACCGAGTCACTATTTAGCGCCGACTCAAGCGCTGCTGCATAACCCAAAAGATAATCGGCATTATCAACATCCAGGCTTAACTGATAGCCCTGACCTGAAAGCACACTAACGATGGTGTTATCAATCATGGTTTTAAGACCCACATTATCTATGCGAGGATCTTTGTAAAAACGAATACCCTCGGAGTACCACGCAATATGCGTACCTGCAGGCACAGAGAAGCCCGGATCACTCACCGTTAAGGGAGTAAATATCTCATTCGGTTTTTTCGTTTCAACCTCGGTAGTTACACATCCAAAAAGAAACAGGGCTGCAAGCAGCCCTGTTAATTTAATCATTGTAATAAGTTTTACCTGTAACATAGTTACAACCTCTACTTCGGGAATCCGGTTCTATTTACGCCCAGCGTGTTTCATTTGAGCGGCAACGTTTTTGAGATGCATTGACCATTCATCAAGCAAATCTTTTACACCGTCAAGTGTCAACATCTCACTTTTATTCGCGCTCACGTCACCAAAACCTTCACGAACAACCAGACCCAGAAGCTCACCCGTAGTCGCATCTGTTACTTTTGTTTCTATGAAAATTTTTACAGATTCACCACCGAATACTCTGGATACCGGGTTGTATTTATAGCTCTTCAGAACTTCAGCGTCGACACTAACACCGGTAATAGCTATTTGCATGCGCACCGCACCTTTAGCAGGTTTATCCAGCAACTTCATTTCACTGCCAATGGCAGCGCGGATGTTCTTTGTAAAGTAGTGTGCGATTTCGATTAGTGTCTTCGAACTTACAGCTTCATTACTTCTCGGTGCCGGGTAGTAACCAATATCGTCGACATAGATACTATTGTATTTAGCAGAGGCAATACCATCGATTAATTTTGGAGACAACCAACGCCATGCAGGACCAAGGTCATCCTCGTATTCCTGCAGAGCACCGTAAGTACCTAGAAAACCCGAGAAATGTTCCTTTTCAACTCTTTCCGGGCTTGCTGCACAAGCGGCCAATAACATGCTCGCACATAATAAAATAACGACAGTGGGGGCTTTTATAACAAGCATGTTATTCCTGGATTTGCGGAAATTATTAACTACAGGTTTACAATGATTGCTGCTCTCCAGTGAATCACCGAAGAGCAGCAATAGTATTACATCTGTTTAAACATCTCGGTAACTGCGTAGTGAATACGTTTACGAATTTTTTCGTCATCAACCTTGTTTCTACCCGTAACAGTTTTCGTAGCGCTGCGCGAAGCCTCACCTATCCAGACAATGAATCCTGTTCTCGTATCTACCAGCACCACAACTAGAGCCGCTTTGGCAACATCCTGCATTTCTTTCATTTTAGTTTCAGGATTCATCTTGAACTTGCGTGCTTCCATGTCGATGCCGAGGAAAAAAGCCACACCCAGATCAGCAGCGTCGTCTTTGCGCATATAACCCTTGTTTTTCATTTGGTCATCAATCAGGTTTTTAATCTCTTCACCTGCTTTGAAACCCGGTGGCTGCCATTTCCCTTCAGGGTCATTAAGCACAGCACCAACAGCAATCCATGAATACGATTTATAACCCGACAAATTCGCTTTGTCATCAGTTTGCGCTGAAACTTTAATATCACTGGTAACGCTATCTTCACCCATTGTGCCCATTTCTGCACAACCTGAAATCAACAGAGCCAATGCCAGGAATGCTAACGGAAAATACTTTTTCATTACTTTTTACCTTTTCTCAGTGAATTTATCTGTGAAGTTTTATTGAAGCCGGACTTTAACAGATGTACAGGGTAGATGTCAGCGACTTTTCCAGTCCCTGAGCTTGCAGCCAGCGACATAAAATAATAGGGTGTGAGGCTCAGCAGGATTCACCATTGAGACTCGCAATTGGTTATCAAAGCACAAAACCCATGATTAGAAAAAGTCAGAAGCATTACCCACTACAACTTGCGATCAGCACGCTTTTTATCATCATCACCGTTATTCTCGGTGCTGTGCTCAGCCTGCAAAACTACAACAAAACCTCGGAAATCATCCTGTCTTCAGCGGATGAAGTCTTTTCGCACATAGACCGGCAGCTTGCGCTCGATATAAAGGCAACCTATGAACCGATGAAGGGCACGTTGCAATTACTCAAACAACTACCCATCACCCGCTCAACAACGCTGGAACAACGACTCCAGTATCTGCAGACATTTATCGGCATCCTTCAGAATTATCCATCGATTTTTTCCGCCGGGCTGGGTTTTCCTGATGGCGATTTTTTTGCCATATCACTGCTCGACAGCCAGACCAAGCGTGATCACTTCAAACCGCCGGTCAATGCGGTACTTGTCGCCCTGCATGTCGATACCGATCGCTATGGCTCACACACGATAACAAGCTTGTTTTACGATAAAAACTCTCAGGAAATATCACGTACGTCAGTTGAAACCCGTCTCGATACACTGCAACGCCCGTGGTATCAACAGGCAACCGAGTCACCCGGCTTCACTAAACCTTATTTATTCAGCGAAATAAAAACCGCCGGTTTAGCCGCGATGGTAAAATCACACGAACCCGGTGTTGTTATCGTATTGAACATCAGCCTGGGCAGCCTCGCTAAAACCATTGCCAAACACCAGATCACGTCCAACTCGGAAGTAGTTCTAATCAGTGCCGACGGAGAAGTTTTTGCCTACAAAGACACAAATACCATTGAATCCACTGCCAGACAAATCAAATTACCAAAGCTTCAACAATTAAACAGCAACGTACTCAAGTTTATCGGCAAGAACTTTGAACCTGTTGAACAAAATCTGGATTTTGAATTTGACGGCAAGAGATGGGTGGGCAGCTCTACCATCGTTGGCAAACCAGGCGGAACCAATCTATTTGCACTTATGGTTTCACCGGTTGATGAGCTACTTGAAGAAGCCGACACCCTTCGTTGGCAATCGCTGATGACAACATTAGTGGTTATTTTACTTTCTATTCCTGTTATCTGGCTCGTTTCTAAAAGAATAGCCCGCCCACTAGGAAATCTTGCCGCTGAAACCGAAAAAATAGCCCGCTTTGAATTCGACAACCCGCAACGTGAACACTCCTTTATAAAGGAAGTCGAAGAACTCGATAACGCGATGAACATGATGCGTAACACCATCAACAAATTTATCCAGTTAATTAGCTCACTCGCCGGCGAACAGGATCTCGATACCCTGCTCAGGAGCATTACTCTCGAAACCAAACTTATCAGCAAAGCCGATGGCGCGCTCACTTACCTGCTAGATGAAACTGACGATATGATGAAGCCGGGCGTCATGTTCGGTGAAAATAATGAGCCTGTAAACACCGACCTGCTACCAGATATCACTATCGAAGATAGCCATGCATTACTGGGTGATACAGGGTCAAAACATAGCAAAATTATTCGATTGAAAACCAGCGATGCCAGCAAGCTTAATGCTTTGTTGACCATCACCGACACAAAAGAGCTTTGTGTACTAGCCATTCCACTCACCAACAGAAACAATGAAACCATTGGCCTGTTATGTGTTATCTATAAACAGGACAAGGCCACAACCGATAATGCCCAGGCTGCCAGCATCGCTTTCGTAGAAGCCTTATCGGGCTTCGCTGCTGTTACCCTGGAAAGCCGGCAGATGCTCAACATGCAGGAAGCTCTGCTTAATTCCTTTATAAAGCTCATCGCTGGCGCGATTGACTCCAAATCTCCTTATACCGGCGGGCATTGCATGCGCGTACCGGAAATCACTTTCCTGCTTGCCAAAGCCGCATGCGATAGCGACGACCCCAGATTCGAAGATTTTGATCTTGATGACAAACAATGGCAGGCACTGGAAATCGCCTGCTGGTTACACGACTGCGGCAAAGTCACCACACCCGAATACGTGGTCGACAAAGCCACCAAGCTGGAAACCATTTATGACCGCATCCACGAAGTACGCATGCGCTTTGAAGTGCTAAAACGCGATGCCCACATTAACTACTGGCAACAATTATCTAACGGTGATAACGAAGCAAGTCTCAAACGGACACTCGACAAAGAACTAAAGACCTTAGACGACGACTTTACCTTCACTGCCGAATGCAACGAAGGTGGCGAGTTTATGGCGGACGAAAAAATTGAACGTCTGAATAAAATTGCTAAACGTAGCTGGACACGCACACTGGATGATCGCATTGGTGTTTCATGGGAAGAACTCAATCGCATGAACCGAACCGAGAAACCCGAATTACCTGTCGTAGAAAAATTACTTGCCGACAAGGCCGAACATATTATCGAACGCTCGGACGATGATCGCATACCAGAGGATAACCCATGGGGCTTTAAACTCGATACACCTGAACACAAATACAACCGTGGTGAACTTTATAACCTCGCCATTAAACGCGGCACACTCAGCGAAGAAGAACGCTTCAAAATAAACGAGCACATGGTGCAAACCATCGTCATGTTAAACAAACTACCCTACCCCAAACACCTGAAAGAAGTGCCGGACATTGCTGGCTGTCATCATGAAACGCTCGATGGCAAGGGTTACCCAAAACGACTTACGAAAGAACAAACGCCCATAACTGGACGAATGATGGCAATTGCCGATATCTTTGAAGCCCTCACCGCTTCCGATCGCCCCTACAATAAAGCTAAAAAACTCAGCGAAGCGATAAAGATATTAGGCTTAATGAAAAAAGATAATCACATCGACCCGGATCTGTTCGACCTGTTCCTCACCAGCGGTGCGCATTTGGAATATGCTCGCAAATTCCTCGACCCCGAACAGATTGATGAAATCGATATTTCAGAGTATGTTTCTTCTTAATAGAAGTCGTTGGTTTTTAGTCATTGGTCGTTAGTCAAAAAAACACCGTAACCGTCATCCAACTCGCCACCTCTCGTCATCCCGGTATGTTTGTAGCCGGGATCCACAGAGACTAACCAGTTTCCAGTTAAAATCATGCCAGGATGTGAATTGTTGCATTATTTAGCTTCACGGCCTATGATGTACGGTAACTCCGTACGTTTCAGGAATGACCAATGAACAGCATCAGCGTAAACAAATTCAGAGACAACCTTAAAAGCTTTGTAGAACAAGTGGTTACAAACCACTTCCCACTCAAGGTGACGCGTCGTAGTGGTGACGATTTTATTGTCATCAGCGCCGAAGACTGGGAACGCGAGCAGGAAACACTCTACGTCTTACAAAACAGCGACCTGATACAACAAATATCCGCCTCTACGGCTACGCACTCAAAAGGAAAAGGATATACACCGACCACAGGGGAAATGGATGAGATCACTGGTGTTTGAAGGCAATACATGGACTGCTTACGAAGAACTCAGACAAAAAGACAAAAAACTACACAAGGCACTATGTAAATTATTAAAAGAAATGCTCCGCAACGACCCCGCCACCGGAATCGGAAAACCCGAGCCATTAAAGCATGACCTTTCAGGATTATGGTCACGCCGCATCAGCCAGAAAGACCGTGTTATTTACAAATACGATGACAAACACATTTACACTTTTGCTATTGGCGGACATTATGATCAATAAAAAAAGTGCCTGTATAGTTTATCTTCAACCTGATAACTAATGACTGATAACACTCGCAGCACTGCGGCTAATACCTGCTTATATGTTATAATTACCGGCAATATTCAATACAAAGCATCTATTATGACAACCGTAAACAGAAACGCCATTAACAAGGTTAAACTGGCTGAAGAAAAAAGTGATCGCGGTTACTGGATGAACCAATCAGTTGAAGAAAGACTTAGCGCACTGGAATCAATGAGAGAAGAATACAATAACTGGAAATTCCATGATCAACAAAGACTTCAAAGAATTTATAGAGTTATTAAACAAAAATAAGGTTAAGTACTTAGTTGTAGGTGGCTACGCCTTAGCATTCCATGGTTACCCAAGATACACCAAAGATATAGATTTATGGGTATTGGTGAGCAAAAAAAATGCGGAAAGTATCATACAGACCTTACAGGAATTTGGCTTCTCATCACTTGATCTCAAAGAAGAAGATTTCTTGAGTACAGGTTACGTAGTACAACTCGGACAACCACCCGCCAGGATTGACCTACTCACCAGCGTAACAGGTCTTGATTTTGAAAAATGTTATGCCTCGAAAGTGCACATAAATATCAACGACTGTGAGATTGATTTTCTGGATTTGGAAAACTTCAAAAAGAACAAGAAAGCTGTAGGCAGACATCAAGATCTCGCTGATCTTGAGAATATAAAATAAAACATCAGGAAGAGAAAAATGGTCATCGACGAAATTTTAGAAAACGCAGATGCTGGCTCTTTCACCAAACGCCAGCAACTATTTTTAAAATATACCTTTTTGGTGCTGATTGATCTAACCGTGCTCAATTTCTTTAATGAGTTTTGGGATCTGGTCTTTATAGAGTTCTTCAGTATTTCATTGCTAGCTGCCATACTACTTCAAGTTCTGCTGCAAATAACCATCGCCATCGAACACCGCGTTTCCAGTTACTTCAAACAAAAACCCGGAACAGGTGCCTTGATACTGCGTGGCCTGTCTATCTGGGCCATACTTTTCATATCAAAGTTGGTCATCCTCTGGGCGATTAATATTTGCTTTGGTGACAGCGTGTTGTTCAGCGGCCCGGTACACGGTCTGGTTGCATTCATCGTCGTAATATTTGGAATAATTATTGCCGAACAGATATTCTTCAAAATTTATAGATCTCTAGCTTAGTTTTCA
>QIHT01000124.1 GCA_003229115.1 Gammaproteobacteria bacterium
GAATTTCAGCAAACCGCGCAAGGTTGCCTTACGCGTGGCTTCTTCATTAGAAAACTTTGCGAACTTCCTGTAGTCGTCTTTGCTATTGGTTCGTGCAGCAGTTTGAAGATTGGCAATCGTATCCGGGTTCCACATATGCTGCTCGCCACCGGAACGCCAGTGGAAGTCGCCCGGGTTAGATAACACCGGTAAGCGCACCAGATTACGGCTGGGGTAACCCAGCTCGTGTCGGCGCAGCGATTCTTCAGCCAGCACATCCAGACCCACACCTTTAATGCGACTGGCGGTACCTTTGAAACAACGCTGGATAACGTCTTCGGCAAGTCCCACGGCTTCAAAAATCTGCGCGCCTTTGTAGGATTGCAGTGTTGAAATACCAATCTTTGCCATCACCTTGAGCATGCCTTTGGCCACGCCTTTGCGATAATCTGCCACAATGCTGTCGTCATTCGGGAATTCATCTTCAGCCAACAGACCTTCACGTTTTGAGTGAAACAGTGCTTCAAACGCAAGATAAGGATTAATCGCATCCGCACCGTAACCGACCAGCAAACAATGGTGATGCACTTCGCGCGCTTCACCGGTTTCCAGCACGATACCAATACGCGTACGCAACTGGTTGCTGACCAGGTGATGATGCACTACACCCGTTGCCAGCAATGTGCTCACTGGCACTCGCTCGGCGCCGATGTTGCGATCAGAAAGAATAATCAGGCTATAACCATCAGTAATAGCCTGTGACGCCTGTATACAAATAGCATCCAGACATTGCTCAAGTCCCGCTGCGCCTTCTGATTTTTGGTAGGTGATATCAATCGTCATGGTGCGCCAGCCACGATGATTAAGATGTTTGAGTGCGGCTAACTCTTCGTTAGTCAGTATCGGGTGTGGCACACGCAAGCGGTGCGCGTGTTGTTCAGTCGTCTCCAGCAAATTCCCTTCCGGGCCGATATAACATTCGAGCGACATCACCACTTCTTCGCGAATCGAATCAATCGGTGGATTGGTTACCTGCGCAAACAATTGTTTGAAGTAGTCGTAGATCATGCGCGGCTTGTCGGACAAACAGGCCAATGCTGAATCATTACCCATCGAGCCGACAGGATCTCTTAATTCTTTAACCAGTGGCAACAACATGAACTGCATGGTTTCCACCGTGTAACCGAATGCCTGCATACGTGGCAATAATGTTTCCGGGTAAAAACCGTGCGGCTCTTCACTTGGTGACAAATCCGCCAGTTTTATTTCCTGCCTGTTCAACCATTCGCGGTAAGGACGACGACTGGCGAATTCAGATTTTAATTCTTCATCAGGAATCAGCCTGCCCTGCTCAAAATCAACCAGAAACATTTTGCCCGGCTGTAAGCGACCTTTGAATTTAACATTGCCTGGATCAATATCCAGCACACCAACTTCAGAGGCCATGATAACGCGATCATCGTGCGTCAAATAATAACGGCTCGGGCGTAAACCATTACGATCAAGCGTGGCACCAATGTAATGACCATCAGTAAAAGCGATCGATGCAGGTCCATCCCAGGGTTCCATTAATGCCGAGTTGTAGCGATAAAACGAACGCTTGGCATCATCCATGTTGCTGTCCGACTGCCACGCTTCGGGCACCATCAACATCACGGCTTCCTGCAAACTGCGACCCGACATCAATAAAAATTCGAGAACATTATCGAAGGTACCGGAATCGGAACAATCTTTTTCGGCGATGGGAAACAGTTTGCTGATATCGTCACCAAACATGTCGCTCTCAACCACACCCTGACGCGCAGCCATCCAGTTCTTGTTACCCAGCAAGGTATTGATTTCACCGTTATGACTCATGAAACGGTTAGGCTGAGCACGATCCCACGAAGGAAAGGTGTTAGTGGAAAAACGCGAATGCACCATCGCGAGGTGTGTTTTGTAATCTTCATCAACCAGATCAGGGTAAAACGCCTTAACCTGCAGTGCTGTCAACATACCTTTGTAGATGATGATTTTTGTCGACAAAGAGCAGATGTAAAACAGATTGGCCTGCTTCAAATCCTTGTTGCCACGCAGTGCATGCGTGCTACGTTTGCGAATCATGTAAAGCTGACGCTCAAAAGCATCACCTTCAAAACCTTCAGCCGCTGCAATAAACAGCTGCTCCATATGAGGCTGTGAATAACGCGCGGTTGGACCAACATCTGCACCGTCGGTATCCACCGGCAGTTCACGCCAGCCCAGTAATTGCTGGCCCTGCTCTTCAATAAGCTGCTCTACCACTCGTTTACAATGTTCGCGCTCCTCTTCATCCTGGGGCAGAAAAACATTGCCTGCTGAATACAAACCCGGCCCTGGCAGCACCTGGCCGAGATCAGCCCTGACAACTTTTGTCATAAATTTGTGGGGCATGCCCGTCAGAATACCGGCACCATCACCCGTGGTGGGCTCACAACCGCAACCACCGCGATGCACCATACGCTGCAGGATATGATCGGCATCAAGCACGATCTGGTGGCTAGCCTCACCCTTGATATGAGCCACAAAACCGACGCCACAGCTGTCTTTTTCAAACGCCGGGTCGTACAAACCCTGCTTTTTCGGTAAACCTAACTTAATTTGTTGTTGTAGTGATGAGCTCATATTTAATCCAAAATAACCCGTACAGCTATGCTAACTCGCTGTATTCAGAGGCTTTTTTACTGAATACTGACACCCTGTGCCTGCTATCCCGATGCCAGTACAAATAGCAGGCAAGGCCGGCCATTTTAGCGAAATTAGTGAGTAATGGAAAGAAGCAACGTAACCACAAAAAGCTGTTTGCAATTAGAATGTTAGCTCGCTTTACCGGTATTCAGCAGAGCCTGGCATAGACTAGATATCGTCAGTGTTTTGGGCTTCCGGCGACCCGGCCAATAAACTCTCAGCCGTGGCTAACCCCGCAAAATGTCACCACTCAAAATTCGGCTTCGATAATGGGCCAAATACGGTAGTTATCTATTTCCCGAATTTGCTACATGCCTGGCTGAAAATCTCAGGCACTGATACAACTACCTCAATCAATCTGCCTCCAGTACAATACGCGCTTTAAACATCCTCATATTTCACCATGCGAAGCTTGCACACCAGCCACATCAAGAGCCTGCCCCTGCTACACAAGGGTAAGGTACGTGATATTTACGATATCGACGATGAGCATATGCTCATTATCACTACTGACAGAATCTCCGCATTTGATGTAGTCATGCCCAACGCGATCCCGGGCAAGGGGAATATCCTCAACGAGGTTACGCAATTCTGGTTAAAAAAACTGCGACATATTATCCCCAATCAACACAGCGAACTGTCGCTCGAAATAGTGTTACCCGATGCCAGTGAGCGCGATGAAGTAGAACAACATGCCATGGTGGTTAAAAAACTGAAGGCACTACCAGTGGAAGCCATTGTTCGTGGTTATTTGATTGGCTCTGGCTGGAAAGACTATCAGTCCACCGGTACAGTCTGCGGCATTAAACTGCCTGCCGGCCTGCAGCTGGCAGACCGACTGCCTGAACCGATTTATACCCCATCGACAAAGGCTAGCGTGGGCGCACATGATGAAAACATTGACTATACTCAAACAGAAGAACTACTGGGATCAGATATTGCTGCGCAGGTACGCGATACCAGCCTTCAACTCTATAGTGAAGCAGCAGATTACGCGCTAGAACGCGGCATTATCATTGCAGATACCAAGTTCGAATTTGGACTGGATAAAAATGGAAAACTTACCCTGATCGACGAAGTACTTACGCCAGATTCATCGCGCTTCTGGCCAGCCGATCAGTACAGGCCCGGCTCCAGCCCGGTCAGTTTTGATAAACAGTTTGTGCGTGACTACCTGGAATCGCTGGACTGGAACAAAACCGCTCCCGGCCCGGATTTGCCGGAATCAATTGTGACAAAAACAGCAGAGAAATATAAGCAGGCCAAAAATTTATTGATGGAGTAAGGCTAATGCAAGGCGTTTTTATCACAGGAACCAACACCGAAGTTGGCAAAACACACACCGCCGTCCTGCTTGCCAGGCAACTGCAAGAACAGGGCGTTCAGGTCATCCCCAGAAAACCCATCGAATCCGGTTGCGTGATGGAAAATGGTGAGCTAATTCCTCTTGATGCCAGGGCACTCAAACAAGCTGCGGGATACGAAGGCCCTTTATCGGAAGTCTGCCCTTACCGTTTCGAACCACCCATATCACCGGTTCGTGCCGCGCACCTGGCCGACAAAGTACTCACCACAGAACAACTGGTAAAAATTTGCCTGGACGGCAGTGAAAATGGTTTTGTTCTTGTAGAAGGTGCTGGCGGTTTTTATTCACCGTTGTCAGAAAATGGCCTTAATGCAGATCTGGGCATGGCCTTGCAACTACCAGTATTGCTAGTTGCCAGCGATGTTCTCGGCTGCGTAAACCAGGTACTTTTAAATGCCGAGGCGATCAAGATTCGCGGCCTGAACCTGGCTGGCATTGTACTCAATTCAATCAACAACGATAAACATGAACACATGGATAATGCCGCCGACCTACGCGACTGCGTTGACAGCCCGATTTACTCTCTACCCTTCGATAAAACACAGGGGAGACTACCGCAGAACCTGGTTGACCAGCTTCTGGCTCAACAATCAAAAGGCACATTCAAGCGGGTCGTTTAGCTGATTGAGGTAACATAACCACAAGGGCGCATTAATCAATACAGTAAAAACTACTTCTTTTTGCCGCGAATAACGCAAAGGGCGCAAAAAAAACTTTATTTGTTTTAAACCCTTTGCGTTATTCGCGGCAAAAAATATTAACTAACTCCTATCAACTCCACTTTAAACACCAGCGTAGCATTCGGTGGAATCACACCACCAGCGCCGGCTTCTCCATAACCCATGCCGGGTGGAATGGTGAGTTTACGCGCACCGCCAATTTTCATACCGGCAACACCCTGATCCCAACCCTGTATCACCTGGCCTGCTCCCAGTTTAAAACTGAAAGTATCATTACGGTCATGACTGGAATCAAATTTAGTTCCGTCAGTTAACCAGCCTGTGTAGTGCACTTCTACAGTTTGACCTGCAACCGCTTCGTCACCTTCACCAACTATTTGATCTTCTATTTCTAAATCTGACATGATTATTCCTCAAAAAAATTATATGGATAATAATCATCCCGATGAGCCCGGTTGTATCGGGCGAAGAGGGATCTCCTCAAGCTTTACAATCCTGGCTAATCGCAATGAAAAAAAGGGGGACAATTGTCCCCCTTTTCTAATGCTGCTACACAATAAATCAAGCGGCGTATTTAAGCGCCATTTTCTCCAGTGAAACCGGTGTGATTTTGGATGCATGACCCGCACAACCAAACGCTTCATAACGAGCCTTACAAATACCCCTCATTGCTTCGGTAGAAGCTTTGAGGAATTTACGCGGATCGAAATTAGATGGGTTTTCCATCAGGTGTTTACGAATCGCGCCGGTTGATGCCATACGTAAATCTGTATCGATATTAACTTTGGCAACACCGTTTTTGATGCCTTCCAGAATCTCTTCTACGGGCACACCAAATGTCTGACCCATTTCACCACCGTGCGTATTAATAATTTCCAACCAGTCCTGTGGTACCGATGAAGAACCGTGCATCACAAGATGAGTATTTGGAAGTTTAGCGTGGATTTCTTTAATACGGTCAATACGCAAAACATCACCCGTTGGCTCTTTGGTGAACTTGTAAGCACCGTGTGAAGTGCCAATAGCAATAGCCAATGCATCAACACCGGTTGCTTCAACAAAATCAGCAGCCTCATCAACCGAAGTCAGTAGTAAATCCAGATCCAGTTTACCTTCAGCGCCGTGGCCATCTTCTTCGCCCATTTCACCGGTTTCCAGTGAACCCAGACAACCCAGTTCACCTTCAACAGATACACCACCTGCGTGTGCAATTCTTACCACTTCTTTTGTTACATCAACGTTGTATTCAAAAGATGCGGGGGTTTTCATGTCAGCTTCTAACGAACCATCCATCATCACCGAACTAAAACCGGATTGAATAGAACGCAAACAAACAGCGGGTTCTGAACCGTGGTCCTGATGCATAACAATCGGAATGTGCGGGTACATTTCGACCGCCGCAGTAATCAGATGACGCAAGAATGGTTCGCCTGCATAGGAACGAGCACCCGCTGAACCCTGCATAATAACCGGGCTGTTAGTTTCGTCAGCAGCCTGCATGATGGCATGCACCTGCTCCATGTTGTTTACATTAAAAGCTGGCATGCCGTAGTTGTTTTCCGCAGCATGGTCCAGTAGTTGTCTCATAGAGATTAAGGCCATTAGTTTTCCCCTTAATAAATTACAAAAAAAATTAAAAAATACCGTTGTTTACTTCAAATCAACAATTTTCATGGCGTTACTTCCGCCACCTGAGTCACCCAGCATATCGCCACGCGTCACTATAATTCTGTCACCCGAATTCGCGATGCCGCGCTCATGCAACACATCAACCACGCTCTGGCTAACGTTATAAGGGCCTAGTTTATCAAATTCTACCTTGATTGGATAAACCCCTCGATATAGCGTCACCTTGCGCTGTGTCGCCACATTCTGGGTCAACGCAAAAATCGGGATGCCCGAGCTGATGCGGGACATCCATAATACCGTCGCCCCGGACTCTGTCAAAGAAGCGATTGCGCAGACCTTGAGGTGGTTCGCCGTGTACATTGTAGCCATTGCGATAGCTTCATCAACCCTGCCAAATGTAAGGTCTACACGATGATCTGAATGCATTGCCGCGCGCTGCTGCTCAGCATGTTCGCAAATACGTCCCATGGCTTTTACCACCTTGTCAGGATAACGCCCAACCGCAGTTTCGCCGGATAACATTACGGCATCGGTACCATCGAGCACGGCATTAGCCACATCAAAAACTTCAGCTCGTGTTGGATTCGGATTTTCAATCATCGATTCCATCATCTGGGTCGCAGTAATGACAATTTTGTCCTTTCTGCGGGCCTCTTTAATCAGGCTTTTCTGTAATGCCGGCAGTTCTGCATCGCCCATCTCAACACCCAGATCACCACGCGCCACCATGATGACATCGGAGGCATCCACGATCTCATTAATATTATGAATAGCTTCAGCGCGTTCCACCTTGGTGACAATCGCAGCATGGCCGCCAGCAGCCAATACCAGTTCACGACATTTGTTGACATCATCCGCACTGCGAGCAAATGACAGGGCAATATAATCAGCATCAAGCGCAACCGCAGCTTTTAAATCTTCTTTATCTTTATCTGTCAGTGCCGGTGCGGATAAACCACCGCCTTTCAGGTTAATACCTTTATGATCTGACAGCTCGGCGGTGTAACCCACCGTACAGTAAATCTTTGAACCTGCAACTTTATCAACCTGTAACTCGACGCGACCATCATCAAGCAGCAACAAATCACCTGATTTAACATCGTTGGGCAAACCTCTATAAGTAATGCCAACATGTTCATTGGTGCCTGCATCAGCATCCAGATCAGCATCCAGGATAAATTGCTCACCACGAATAAGCTGCACACGCCCATCCATGAATTTCTCAGTGCGGATTTTAGGCCCCTGCAAATCTGCAAGAATGCCAACTATTCGCCCTGTCTTCTCACTGCATGCACGAATCAGTTCCGCGCGGTGCGCCTGCTCTGCGTGTGTACCGTGCGAATAATTAAGGCGAAAAACATCAACACCTGAGCGAACCAATTCCTCAATCACTTCAGCCGAACTTGATGCCGGCCCTAGTGTTGCAACAATTTTGGTTCTTCGCACTGTTTAACCTCTGGTTAAAAATGAAGAATGAAGAATGAAGAATGAAGAATGTATTTCATGTTCAATCATTCAGCCAGTCATTAAGTAGTGGTTTATATTCTTCACTTTTCATTCTTCATTTTTCATTGCTGCGCAGCAGCCTCAAGCATAGCTACTGCGGGTAGCGTTTTACCTTCCAGGTATTCAAGGAAGGCACCACCCGCTGTGGAGATATAAGTTATCTTGTCGTAAATATCGTATTTCTGAATGGCTGCAATGGTGTCGCCACCACCTGCCAGACTAAAACCTGGTGAGTTTGCGATGGCCATTGATACGGTTTTAGTGCCTTCGCCGAACTGATCGAACTCAAACACACCTACCGGGCCATTCCAGATTATGGTGCCGGCTTTTTCGATGATATCTGCGAGTTCTTTTGCGGAATTCGGGCCGATATCAAAAATCATATCGTCATCCAGAACTTCGGAAGCATCTTTTAATGTGGCTTCGGCATCTTCAGCGAATTCTTTCGCACAAACTACATCGCTTGCAATCGGAATACTTGCACCACGTGCACTCATTTTTTCGATCAAGGCTTTTGCTGTATCGACTAAATCTGCTTCATACAAAGATTTACCTACGTTATGCCCCATCGCTGCAAGGAACGTATTGGCGATACCACCACCAACAACCAGCTGATCCACTTTTTCCGATAATGCTTCCAGCACGGTTAGCTTTGTTGAAACTTTAGAGCCACCAACAATCGCCACCATAGGGCGTGCTGGCTTAGCCAATGCTTTAGCCAGGCTATCCAGCTCGCCTGAAAGCAAAATACCGGCACACGCGACTGGTGCATGTACACCCACACCGTGAGTTGAAGCTTGAGCACGATGCGCTGTGCCAAAAGCATCCATAACAAATACGTCACACAGTGAAGCATATTTTTTAGATAAAGCTTCGTCGTCTTTTTTCTCGCCCACATTAAAGCGAACGTTTTCCAGTAACACACACTCGCCTGCAGCAACTTCTGGTGTGTTATCCAGGTAATTTTTAACTAAACGAATATCCGTGCCTAATTTCTCAGACATAACGTCAGCGATAGGTGCCATTGAATTTTCGTCATCCACCTTACCTTCTTCAGGACGACCACGGTGCGACATAACCATAACCGAAGCACCTGCTTTCATGCAGTGCTCAACCGTTGGCATAGATGCAGTAATGCGCGCATCTGAAGTTACTTTGCCATCTTTAACGGGAACGTTTAAATCAGCACGAATTAAAACGCGCTTGCCAGCCAAATCCAAATCAGTCAGCTTAATAAAAGCCATGAGAAAACTCCTAAATCTTTATAACTATAAATATGGTTTGATAAATAACATTACTTAACAAACAACACTTGTGACTAAAAAACTAATTTTGCCGCAAAAGGCGCAAATAAAACCCGGTCTCATTTATAAAACACCAGCCCGGTCGTTTTTGGCCGGGCTGGATCTTATAGAACTCTCGTAGGCCGGGATAAGGCTTTGCCGTTCCCGGCATTGCTTCAACCCTTCGCCAGCAACGCTATCGCTTATGCTGGCCTACTTACTATCTCATTGCACAAATGAGGAGATTTTGTTCGCGAGCAAGGCGCGGAAATGATTTGAGCGCGGAGCGTACACGCAGTACGTGAGCACTCAAATTATTTTCGCAACGCCGCTCCCGGACAAAAGATCCTTATTTGGAAACGTGCTCGATTAGGCGGAGCATATTACATGTGTAGCCGTACTCATTGTCATACCATGAAACCAGTTTCACGAAAGTACCGTCAAGCGCAATACCTGCTTCTGAGTCAAAGATAGAAGACATGCTGCAACCACGGAAGTCAGTGGAAACCACTTTCTCATCGGTATAACCCAGGGTTTTACTCATGTCGCCGGTTTCTGAAGCCGCTTTAATTTCTGCACAGATTTCTGCGTATGTTGCTTCTTTTTCCAGCTCAACAGTCAGGTCAACAACCGATACGTCTGAAGTTGGTATGCGGAAAGCCATACCGGTTAGTTTGCCGTTAAGCTCTGGAAGAACCACGCCAACCGCTTTAGCAGCACCAGTTGAAGATGGGATGATGTTTTCTAAAATACCACGACCACCGCGCCAGTCCTTCATTGAAGGGCCATCAACGGTCTTCTGTGTAGCAGTTGCAGCATGAACCGTTGTCATCAAACCGCGCTTGATGCCCCACTTGTCGTTGATGACTTTAGCAACAGGTGCTAAGCAGTTAGTCGTACAGGACGCAGCTGAAACAATTGCCTGACCTGCATATTCATTGTGGTTAACACCGTAAACAAACATGGGTGTGCTGTCTTTAGCAGGCGCACTTTGCATTACTTTCTTCGCGCCGGCATCAATGTGTTTTTGACATGTCTCTTCAGTTAAGAAGAAACCCGTACATTCGATAACGAGGTCAGCATTAATATCACCCCATTTAAGAT
>QIHT01000112.1 GCA_003229115.1 Gammaproteobacteria bacterium
ATCAGTCCTTTTCTTATGGTGGTTTTCTGGGGCATTATTATTGCCATTGCCACCTGTCCGCTTTACCTGAAGTTAAAAAATAGACTAGGTGGCAGGGTGAAACTGGCCGCCACTATTTTCACCTTAATAGCGTTAACCGTACTAATCACCCCGACTGTGATGATTGCTGAATCGGTTATCGCTATTTCCGGCGATGTACAGGAAAAAATTAAAAATGGCGATCTAAGTATCCCGGCCCCGGATGAAGACGTCAAGCAGTGGCCATTTATTGGTGAAAAAGCCTACGACGCATGGAGCATGGCATCATCCGATCTCGACAAAACACTCGATCATTTTGAACCTCAGATTAAAGAGGCCGGCAAAGGCGCATTAGGTGCTGTTGCCGGTGCTGGCGCAACCATTTTGCAGTTTGTGATCTCGATTATTATTGCCGGCGTATTGGTGACACAGTCTGAAGGCTCTTACAAATTATCTAAAACCATTTTCAAACGTCTTACTGGTGAAGGCACGAGTTATACCGAAACCACCGTCAACACCATTCGCAGTGTTGCACAGGGGGTGCTGGGCATTGCTCTTTTCCAGGCCGCGTTGGGTGGGCTGGGCATGTGGATAATGGATATACCAGGCTGGGGATTCTGGACATTTCTGATACTCGTTGTCGCCATAGTACAACTGCCCCCTATTCTTGTGCTGGGCCCGGTAGCCGCTTATGTGTTTACTATTACTGACACAACGCCTGCCGTTATATTCCTGATTTACTGTCTAGCTGTAAGCCTGGCTGATGGCATATTAAAACCGTTGCTTTTAGGCCGCGGCGTTTCAACACCCATGCTGGTCATTCTGCTCGGCGCTATCGGCGGCATGCTCATGTATGGCGTTATTGGTCTGTTTACCGGCGCGGTTATTCTGGCCCTGGGTTACGAACTGCTCATTGCATGGATTTACAAAGACGAACCCACAACTGAAACAGCTACATAAAAAGACTTATCATGCCTGACGAAAATACCACAACGACTGAAGACAAAGACTCTTCCGATAAAGTAAAAAAGATTATTCGCATTACCGCAATTATCTGCACTTTACTTTTTCTGTGGTACGTGACATCAGATCGTTATACCCCGTACACCGATCAGGCACGCGTAAAAGGCTACATTGTATCCATCTCCCCCGAAGTCTCTGGAAAAGTTGTGGAAGTTAACGTTGAGCAAAACCAGCCCGTCGATGCTGATAGCATCATGATTAAGATTGATAAGTCACGATTTGAATTAGCAGTTCAGGAAGCTGAAGCAGAACTTGAAATTGCAGGCCAGGATGTCGGTGCTGACACCGCGGGTGTCTCTGCAGCACAAGCCGCCGTAGTTGAAGCTGAAGCCAATCTTGATCTTGTTAAGGTACAGTCAAAACGTGTCTTTGAACTGGAACGACGAAAGCTTATCCCTGTTTCTGATGCAGATAAAACACGTTCAGCCATCATTCAGGCCAAAGCCCAACTCTCCAGCACAAAAGCAGAACTGGCTCGCGCCAAAGAACAATTAGGCCAGGCAGGTGTTAGCAACCCAAGAGTTAAATCTGCTTTAGCTGCACTGGCGAATGCACGCATCGATCTCGCGCAAACAGAAATTCGCGCACCTTCTAAAGGCGGCGTGACAAAACTTAACGGTTGATGTCGGTCATTACGCCAAAGCCGGGCAAGCTGTGATGACCTTTGTATCAATATCAGATATTTGGGTACAGGCGGACATGCGAGAAAATAGCATTGGCAACGTAAAGCCCGGCGATGAAGTTGAAATATTACTTGATGTTGCACCCGGCAGAATATTCAGGGGCGAAGTTGCCAGTATCGGTTACGGCGTGGGACAAACTGACCAGGAAGGCGAGCTGTATGAAATTAAATCAAGCAGCGGTTGGTTACGCGACTCACAACGCTTTCCTGTCATCATCAGTTTTACTGACGATGAAGCTAAAGGTTTCCGGCGTTATGGCGGACAGGCTGATGTTGTTATTTATACCGGCAATCACTGGATACTGAACTCGCTGGGGTGGATGTTGATTCGGATTAATAGCTATCTTTCGTATATATATTGATTATTTTTCCACGGATGAACGCAGATAAATTCGGATAACAGCTTAAGATATTTTTGCCGAGAAATACGCAAAGGGCGCAAAGAGATCATTATTAAATATAACGTCATTGAGAACGAAGCGCGGCAATGACGCTGTTTTTTTAAACCAGAAAAAGCACTTATTCGCGCCCTTTGCGTATTTCGCGGCTAATAATTTTTTTAACTTACGCAATCCCATGACAAAACTGCAAACAACTCGCACGCTACGCTACGCCTTTGGCTTAACCCTCGCCGTTGCCATTGCGTATTGGTTTCAGTGGACACTTTCGTACATTCTGCCCATTTTTGTTTCCATGTTTTTAGCACCACCTTCTAAATCCTTATCTGCAAAGGATGGTGCATTAATTTTTGCCGTCATATCTACCACTGCTTTGTTTGGTTACCTGATTAGCTCGACACTGGCATCATTTCCCTACATCATGATACTGGTTGTTTTACTGGTTATTTTTCTTACTTTTTACGCAGGTGCAGGTGGAGCTTCTCCGTTTCTCGTTTTGTGGATGTTAATTGGTACATTACTACTGCCTTTACTGTCTTTAACTTCTGCTGAACTTAGCTTATTAGTTGCACATGCTTTTATTATTTCAACTGTTATTGGTGTACCCATCACATGGATAGCACATGTGTTATTTCCAGACCCAGATAACACAACAGAAATTTCAAAAGATACCGCGCCAAAAGTAAGCGGCGAACGCCAGTTTATGCAGGCGCTAGTGCGCACCGCTATCTTGCTCCCTGTCATACTTGTGTTTTATGTATTCACCCTCAACGAAGCGATTATTACGCTGCTATTTTCGGCAATAATAATTCTGCAGCCCGACATCCAATCCGGAAAGAAAGCCAGCGCAGGCTTGCTGATTGGCTGTGCATTTGGCGGCGGAGTTTCGATTATTGTTTATACGTTATTAGTGATGGTGCCCACCTACACGTTCATGCTCGCTATCATGCTCTTAACATTATTGATGATTGCGCGAGAGATGTTTTCAGATAAGCCTACAGCACCCTTGTATGGTTTATCCATATCCACGTTTTTAATTATTATCGGCAGTTCAGTGAGTTTTAATGACAGTGGCGCAAGCTCTATTTTTTACACTCGCATTATGTTGATATTTTTTGCAGGGATTTATGTGGTTATTGCATATAGCATTGTGGAAGTTTTATACGGGGAGCGTATAAAAAAAGCTAGAGAAGTACAACCAATAGCAAACTAATCTTCAAAATACTTAAAAACATCCATGCTGGAGTGAAGCATACCAATAATATCTATATATCTTCCGTTTATAACATAGAAAATCACATGTTTTTCCGAGGGCATGCTTCGATAATTTTTATTAATTTCAGAACGATCACGCCCTAACTTCGGACACTCTGCCAGTTTCTTAAACTGAGTTTCTAATTTAGCCACATAATCTTCAGCTCGCTTTTCTCCCCAGCTAGCCACCGAATAAAACCAGATTTCCTTAATGTCCTGTTTCGCAGCTGGAGTGAGCCTGTATTTATTTTTTGTTTTTCTCACGTTTGGCTTCTTCCATGATTTCAGATAACGACTGGTCGACAAACTCTCCACGCTCAGCCTGTACAGCACCCACAGCCAGTTTAGTTCGCAGCCGCTCCAGCTTCATTTCCCTGACCAGATCATCATGCTGCTCCATAAAACGAAGCGCTTCCCTGATAACCTCGCTGGCATTATTGTACATGCCTGTCTCAACCTTGGTTTTAACAATCTTTTCCAGCTCTGTTGTTAGTGATATGTGCATAAATAGCCTCTACCACCAAGTCTAACCACAATACAAAGATTGTCAATCTTTGTATTGTGGTTGGTTGAAGAGTTTAATGCCGGAGTTACGCAGCAGTTATTGTGGGAATACTATTTTTTATCTTTTTCGATAGCATCTGCGATGACTCCCGATACCTGGGTTGTTAACCGGCTAAGCGAAGCTACCATATCGCTATATTTCTCCCCATCAGATTGTGAATTAAACAAAAACGATTGTCTGACCAGCTCTTTATCACCTTTACCATTTAACAAAATCCAGATACCGCTAAAAATCATCTCACCACCCAGTTCACCACCAAAACGATCTATAAGAATCTTCACCTGATAGTCGTTTACTTTATGAGGAGGCCAGGGTGAAACGGAGATACGAACCGTGTCTAAACGCTGACTCAACTCGTGTGCAACCAGAGAGGTTATATTATTTCCAAGACCACCTGCCCAATGATGGAAATCTGCCAGTTCTATTTGATACTGTCCGTTACGTGTAACGATTTCTGACCTGTCGAGCAGTATGGGCAACTTTGCTTTCCAAACTCCAATACCCAATCCTTCTGCCTTATCAGGCATTTCATACTCTGCATTGAGCACATAAAAATTCGTTTTAGGCGAAGTACCGCAGGCAGACAGACACAACATTAAGCTAATGATTAAAAGATGACGCGACATTTAAAAACTCCCGATGATTCTTTTATTTTTTGAGGCAGGCTTATTCATCACTCTTACCTCTCAAAAGCGCTTCAGGATGTCTTTCCAGATACTCTGCCATAGAACGCATTGCGCGTGCTGCCCGGGTCAGTTCCACTATCGCTTCAGATATCTGCACACCCACCATGCCGCCTTCCACAGCATTGAGCGACTTAATCAATTTGTTAATACTCGCTGTGGTCTCTTCAACGCTTCTACCCATCTCTTCCAGAGGCATAGCTTCGAGTCGTGCCAGAATCGCATTCACTTTATCCAGAATACCAGCCAGCGCTTCCGGTACTGTTGGCATAATGAGCACACCGTCAACATATTTCACTTTGCCTTTTTCGATTGACGGGAATATATCCAGAGCAACCAGTGATTGTCCGGTAAGCAGGTTGCCAGTTTGCAACTGTGCCCGCATACCCTGGTTTATCATGATCTCAAAAAATTTATGAATATTTTTCAGGCGCTGCGCATTGCTAAGATCTTTTATGGGGTCAGCCGGTAAGCGCTGAGGTTCGATCTCAACGACTGCGAAAGTTAAAAGATCCTTCTTATCTGAAGACGTTTCCACACCAATATCAACCACCGTTCCCACTCGCAAACCTTTAAACTCAACAGATGCGCCCACCGAAAGACCTTTGACACCATTATCAAAATAGAGCTTCATCGGCGCATCAAAGGTTATCCTTTCTTCAATTTCAGGGTCTTCTGTCTTGTACAACTTGAAAATTGTTTTCTCAGCTGCCTGGGCAATTGCGTCAGAATCAGTTTGTGTGGAAAAAGCCACGCCACCCGCCATCAGGGAAGTCACCGAATCCATATCAAACTGAAAACCTTCTGCACTGAGCTCTACTGCAAGACCCGAGATATTCCAGAAACGCGTTGATCGTGTGGTGCTTCTATAAATATTTCAATATCAACATGGCTATGATTATCAACCAGTGAGTAACGCGCTACTTCACCCACCCGGATACCTCTAAATTCTACCGGCGAACCTCTGGATAAGGAACCCAGTTTATTGCTGCTCAATATGTACCGCGTACCAGGATTACCTCGCTGGTAAATATCGGGCTGCTCAAGGCCTGTAAAACGGGTGGCAGGCTCCCCACCATCACCCGGATCGATTTCAATGTATGCACCACTGATCAAGGTATCAAGCCCGCTCACACCACCTATACCCACACGCGGCCTGATTACCCAGAAACGCGTGCTATCGGTTAAACGTTCCTGAGATATACCCTTAAACTCCAGAAGCACAACAACATTTGTAAGGTCGTTAGAGAACCTGACGTTTTTAACCATGCCGACTTTTATGTTGCGTAATTTAACCACCGTTTTACCCGCCTCCAGACCCGAGGCACTTTCGAAGGTGACTTCTATGGCGGCCTTCTCTCCAGTGACATTCTGGAAAACCAGCCAGCCACCAATAAGTGCAGCAATGATGGGAATAACCCATACTGTAGAAATGCGACTGCTTTTCTTTTGTTTTAATGCTGCGTCTGGAATATCAGGCATGGAAGGTGTTTGATCGTCTGCCATTTTTTATTATTCCGTCTGGTCCCAGATAAGTTTTGGATCCAATGCCATGGCTGCAAACATGGTTAGTATAACCATTGATGCGAATGCCATGCCGGCAGGTCCGGGTTCAATAGTCGTTAACGTCCCAAGCTGAATCAGTGCGGCTAATAATGCCACAACAAAGACATCAACCATCGACCATTTACCCATAAGCTCAGCCAGTATATACAAACGTGTGTTTTCAGCTTGTCGGCGTGCTGAACCACGTTGCACCATTATGAGTATGTAGGCAATGGTTATCATTTTCGCTATTGGCACCAATACGCTGGCTGAAAATATTACCAACGCCAGCGGCCAGTCGCCATGTGATAAAAAATATATCACGCCACTCATGATGGTATCTGAACCCTGCTGGCCGAGTGATGTGGTGTACATAATCGGTTCTGTATTAGCGGGTATATACATAATAAAAGCGCTGATCAGAAGCGCCCATGCCCGCGTAATGCTGTTGTTTTTTCTATAATGCACATCACTGCCACAACGCGGGCAAACGCAATGTTTTTTTTCCATGAGCCTCACAACCTGACCACAGGTATGACAACCGGCCATGCCAAGGTCTTTTGCGCGAACGATGTTATCGCTCACAGCAAGCCTCTCGCTGCCCATCGGATTGTTCGCCAAGCGCCTGCCAAAGCGTGTGTGGCTCCAGTGATGCGGTAGCCGCAGCATAAGCCAGGACAAGTACAACAAAAGCATAAAAACCCGGCCCCAGAAAAACGCTCGCCAGCGCCACCAGTTTGACCAATGCGACGAGTACACCCAACAGAAATACATCCATCATCGCCCATGGCAGTAAGCGGCTTGCCCACACCAGTAACGGCCTTGTATATGGCAAAGCCAGGTTAAAACGTATAGAAAACAAAATATAGAACAAGCCAAAGATGATAAAACCAGGTATCAATACGCCAGGAATCCATACCATCGCTGCCAGTTCCGGCCTGCCCAGCTCTATGAATATCATGGCAGAATCTGTCAGTGTCGCAGCCCTCTCGATACCGGCAATATTGATGGTCATGACAGGATAGACATTAGCAACAATGAATAATATGGCTGCCGCGACGATTAAGGCCAGCGGTTTCTCGATACCATTAACAGGGTTGCTGAAAAGTTTACTGCCGCAACAAAGACAGTTGACTGTATTGCCGGGTTTTATTGCTGACACCTGCTGCAGGGCATCGCATTCGTGACAAACGAAACAAATACTGGGGCGCTCTTCGGTGGCCATACGATTAGAGTCGTTCGCTCGTTTGCATATTCAAACTGATTTTGAATAAGCTCTTGTCACAGAGCCTTTGTGTCACTCATAATACTACTTTCCCCCATAAAGTACATAATTGATGAGCACTCAGAACTGGATAGACAAACCGATGAACCTTGTTGAGGACTTCATTCATAAGGAGTCCTCTTCGGGCATTCTTCTGATTGTAGTCACTTTTCTTGCCTTACTTTTTAGCAATACTGCACTGTCCGGGCTTTATAATGCGTTCCTGCACACACCCGTTGAAATTCGTTTTGGTGCTCTGCATATTGATAAACCGTTATTCTTATGGATTAACGATGGTCTGATGGCAGTTTTCTTTCTGCTGATTGGCCTCGAAGTGAAACGAGAAATTTTTGAAGGTAATTTATCTTCGCTTTCTCAAATTGCACTACCGGGTATTGCCGCAGTTGGTGGTATGGTTGTCCCGGCAGCATTTTATCTAGCCTTCAACCTTGGCGACGAAGTCACAGAAAAAGGCTGGGCCATTCCCACAGCAACTGATATCGCTTTTGCGCTGGGGGTTTTAGCGTTACTGGGTAAAAGAGTACCTATATCACTAAAAATATTTTTACTGGCACTGGCCATTATCGATGACCTTGGTGCCATTATTATCATAGCCCTGTTTTACACCACCGACCTGTCGGTAAATTCTATTACGGTTGCAGTCTGCGCACTAACGCTTTTAATTATATTTAACCGACTTGGTGTGGTGAGAAAAACCGCCTACATAATTGTCGGTATTATCTTATGGGTTAGCGTTTTAAAATCCGGTGTGCACGCAACACTCGCGGGCGTTGCGCTTGCATTCACTATTCCGTTGAAATCCACAGATGCTGAAGGCAATGATTATTCTCTTTCGAAGACCATGGAGCACGACCTGCATTACTGGGTCGCATTTTTTGTATTACCGTTGTTCGCATTTGTTAACGCCGGCATAGATTTAAGGGAAGTTTCACCTGAACAGTTATTGGGACCTGTGCCACTCGGTATTATGGCTGGACTATTTATCGGCAAACAACTAGGTGTATTTGGATTCAGTTATATCGCTATTAAAGCAGGCATTGCAACACTGCCAGACAAAAGCACATGGTTACAGCTCTATGGTGTTTCTGTATTAACCGGCATTGGCTTCACGATGAGCTTGTTTATCGACTCGTTAGCATTTGCTGACAACACTTTATTTGATTACGCTGACCGGCTTGCAATTTTGGCAGGCTCTTTTGCGTCGGGTATCTTAGGCTATCTGGTACTAAAATATGCGCGCACTGAGCAACAGCTAAATGAAATTCAACAGGAAAAAAATAATGTTAATTCGTAAATTAACCATTATTCTCATTATGATTTTTTCAACTGCGGTCTGCGCAGAAGGAAAACAACCTCTTGATCTCAATGATCCAAAGCCACTAATCCTGCAACCGGGATACCATTTAAAAGAGGGTTATTCTGATGAAAACACGCTGGATGCTTTTAAAGATTCAAAATCATCAGGTGATGCGTTTACTGATCATTGCAGCGCGTTACTCGACAACGCCGCTAAACTCAAGCGCCAGGGTAAACCCCAACAACATTGGGCCGCACTGGAACGTTACAAGCATGAATGTCAGGCCGACTTTAACCGGCCAGCAGAAAAAGTGCACTAGTGTATCGATCCTGAAATAAGCCTGCCATGGCTTATTTCAGGAGTCACAACAAAAAGGCTTAACGTAAGTGTTATTTTACCTGCACTATTTGTTACTCCCTTTTGCCTACCGGCAAATGTAGCTATATCCATGTCATCTGCCCAGCGCCGTCCAGAAAAAAACAGCCTAAAATAACTGCTCGGGAATCGGTGTGCCAGATTTGGGATCTACAGGTGCCGTAGGTGAGGTCGATTTTCCGACAACAGGTGCGTTCTCGGTTCTGAATATTTCAAATATCGTGTCTTTATCAAGGTCGGTAGCGGCTTCACCGGTTGCGGCATTAATCTTGACCGTTACCAGGCCTTCAGGTCTTTGCAAACGTTTTTCAGGCACGCCAGCCAGTGCTTTTCTCATATAATCGATCCAGATAGGCAATGCTGCCTTTGCGCCGTGCTCGGCATTGCCCAGTGGTTTAAGTTGATCAAAACCTACCCATGCGGTAGCCACAAGATCAGGATGGTAACCATTGAACCATGCATCTTTCTGGTCATTGGTGGTACCTGTTTTACCGGCCAGATCTTTACGTCCGAGGCTGAGCGCTCTTCTACCTGTGCCACGCAATACAACATCCTGCAAAATTGAATTCATCAGGTAATTCAAACGCGGCTCCATAGTTCGTTCAGCCTGTTTGGGCAGAGCGTCCAGTGTTTCTTCTTCGTTGAGAGTCACTTCACTTTCGTTTATTTCACGATCGACCACATTATTTTCATCGAGTACTTTCGCTGGCTTGCGACCTGACATTCGACGCTTGGCCAGCTCACATGAAACACAGGCAACGGCCGGGTCTGCTTTGAACAGTACCGTACCATCAGCATCTTCTATGCGATCAATAAAATAAGGTTGAATAAGGTAACCGCCGTTAGCGAGCACAGAATAGGCACGCGTCATCTCCAGTGGGCTGGCCTCACTACTTCCCAGAGCCAGTGACAAATCGTGTGGCAGTGCATTGTCATCAAAGCCGAAATTTCGCGCATAACGTATGGTGTATCCCACACCGACAGAACGTAATAATCTTATCGAAACCAGGTTGCGTGATTTGTACAAAGCTTTACGTAACCGCGTTGGGCCAAAAAATTTGCCGCTATAGTTTTCCGGTCGCCACGATGCTTCAAGTGCCGCATCTTCAAAAACAACGGGGGCATCGTTAATCAAACTTGCTGCGGTAAAAGATTTTGATAAGGCCGAGGAATAAATAACCGGTTTAAAGCCTGATCCAGCCTGTCGCTTTGCTTGCGTAGCGCGATTAAAATTACTACGCTGGAAGTTAAAACCGCCCACCAGTGCCTGTATAGCACCATCATTAGGTGTTACTGATACCAACGCTCCCTGCACCTCAGGCGCCTGTCCCAGCTTCCAGGAACCATCTGCAATTTTTGATACCCAGATAACATCGCCAATTTTTAATATTTCTTTTGCACTCTTCGGCTCATCCCCAACTCGATTCAGGCTTTGGTAAGACCTCGCCCAGACCATGCCTTTCCACGGCAATATCTCCCTGTTTCCATTTTTGAGCATAATGGTGGCCTGTCCACCACTGAAGGGTGGCTTATCAACCGCTTCTTCAGAAACACCTGCGGCTGTTGCTTCCAGTTCAACCGCATCATTGACCGACAAAACCAGTGCAGGCACAAAACGACCATAAGTCGTATCATTTTTAAGAATGTGGATAAGTGCATCTTCATTGTTCAGCAAACTGATATCGGGTTCGTTTTCATTAAGCTCGATATGCCTGACCGGCCCACGGTAACCATGACGCTCATCGTATGCCACCAAACCATCCCAGATACTGTCATTCGCAGCAGCCTGCAATTTATTTTTAATGGTTGTGTAGACATTTAGCCCTCTTGAGTATGCTTCATCGCCAAACTGCCTGACGATTTCGGCACGCACCATTTCATTGACATAAGGTGCCTGCAACTGGATTCGGCTCGAATGACGCTCCGCCGTGACCAGCTCCAGTTTGGCCTGCTCATAATCCACATCGGAAATATAGTCGAGACGATGCATACGCCCGAGTACGTAATCGCGTCGGGTCAGTGCGCGTTCAGGTTTGATAATCGGGTTATAACGTGAAGGCGCCTTGGGCAGACCGGCAACCATCGCCATTTGAGCCAGACTCAACTCTTCCAGTGATTTTCCATAATAAACCTGTGCTGCCGCTGCCACGCCGTAAGCGCGGTTACCCAGATAGATTTTGTTGAGATACAGTTCCAGTATTTTTTCCTTGGAAAGCTCGTGCTCTATCTTAATCGCCAGGAAAATCTCGCTGATCTTGCGAATATAGGTTTTCTCGGTAGAAAGATAAAAGTTTCGCGCCAACTGCATGGTAATTGTACTGCCGCCCTGGCCACGTTCACCGGTTTTGATCAGGTTGAACGCAGCACGTAACAAGCCCTGATAATCCACCCCCGGGTGCGAGAAAAAACGATCATCTTCTGCCGCTAAAAAGGCCTGCCGTAACGGCTCTGGTATCTCATTCAAGGCTTTTGGCGTTCTCCTTTTCTCGCCAAATTCCCCCATTAATGCGCCATCACTGCTATATATGCGTAGTGGGACCTGCAATCTGACATCACTCAGTCCCTCGATTGAGGGCAACTGGGGCGTTAAGTAAAAATACAGACCAACCACGGCAATAACCGCTATCGATACTAGTGAGAACGCGGTAATAAGGCCGTATTTAAGGGTTTTTACAAGCTTCACGATTTCCGTACCCTGAATAAGGTGGTCTAAAAGTCGGCAGATTATAAGCCTTTTGAGGTCGCATTTGCGACAATTGGTGCCTTTTTGACTAGTAATTTTGGGCACTTGCATCTATTATTTAATGCAAAATTATATATATCTTCTATAACTACTTAAAATAAATGGATAATGGGGATTAAGACTTGTTCCTTCTGAATCGAAAGAAACCTGTCATATTGGGTCTGGACATCAGTTCTACTTCGGTAAAACTGCTTGAGCTGGGCATGGACGGTGACAATAATTACAAAGTGGAAAGCATGGCGATTGAGCCATTGCCGGATAATGCCGTCGCCGAGAAAAATATCCAGGATGCTGAAGCTGTCGGCGAAACTATCCAGAAAGCCGTCAAACGCAGTGGTACCAGGGTAAAAGATGCAGCCGTTGCTGTTGCTGGCTCTGCCGTTATCACCAAAGTCATCACCATGCCGGCAAGTCTGGGCGATAGCGATCTTGAGGCACAGATCGAAATGGAAGCCGATCAGTACATCCCTTATCCGCTAGAAGAAATTAATCTCGACTTCGAGGTCATGGGACCCACCGAAGGCAACCCTGATACTGTTGACGTCCTGCTCGCAGCCTCACGTAGTGAAAACATCGAAATGCGCAGCGAGGCACTGGAAATCGGCGGCCTGAAGCCAAAAATCATGGATGTGGAAGCCTATACCATCGAAAATTCAGCCGCATTAATCGCTTCACAAATGGAACTGGAAGAAGGTGAAAGTGCTGAAGACAAAATCATTGCGGTGGTCGATATTGGTGCCACCATGACCAGCCTGAATGTCATCGAAAATGGCCGACTCATCTATACACGCGAACAAAGCTTTGGCGGCAAACAGCTGACTGAAGAGATTATGCGCCGTTATGGCCTGTCCTACGAAGAAGCCGGTCGCCTGAAAAAGGTGGGCGGACTACCTGACAACTATATTCCTGAAGTACTGGAACCTTTTAAAGAGACTATTTCACAGCAGGTCAGTCGATTCCTGCAGTTCTTCTACACCGCCGGCCAACATAATAATGTTGATTTAATTGGCCTTGCCGGTGGCTGTGCCGCTATACCCGGCATTGATGAACTCATAGAAACACAGCTGGATACGCAAACGGTAATTGCAAATCCCTTTGCCAACATGTCTTTATCATCAAGCGTGAATCCGCAATCATTAAGCAATGATGCGCCTTCTTTAATGATCGCCTGCGGCCTGGCAATGAGGAGTTTTGATTAAAAATGGCAAAAATTAACCTATTACCCTGGCGCGAAGAACAACGAACCGAACAAACCAGGCAGTTTGCTACCATGCTGGGGCTGTCTGCCCTGATGACAGCAGCCATTGTTTTGCTGGTGCACGTTACTATTGCCGGCCAGATAAGCCATCAGGAATTTCGTAACGACATTCTCAATAAAGAAATAACAAAACTGGATCTGGCGTTGAAAGAAATTGAAGATCTGGAGAATACAAAGGCGGAATTGTTAGCACGTATGGAAGTCATTCAATCCTTGCAAAGACGGCGTCCACAAGTCGTTCATCTGTTCGATGAATTTGTAAGAACAGTGCCAGAAGGTATTTACCTCACACAGATCAAACAAAAAGGAAAAGACTTAATCATTGATGGCATCGCTGAATCCAATGGTCGAGTATCGGCCTATATGCGCAATATCGATGCCTCTGAATGGATGGCAACACCCAAACTATCCGTCATTAAAACCAAAAAAGGCACGCTCAGAAGTAGCGAATTCACCTTGAAGTCAGCACAGTCAGAACCCAAGGTCGAGGGTGAAGAGGAAGAAAGCTAATGGCACTCTCAGATATCAGCCTTGATGATCTTAATAATATTGATATCAATGATATCAAGAAGATAGGTCTGGCACCCACGCCCGTCAAAATCGGACTTATCGTCGTAGTCTGCGTTGCTGTTCTCGCTGCCGGATATTTTCTGGATACAACAAAACAACTTGAGGTGCTAGCGAAAACAGAAAAAGAAGAAGTAGCGCTAAGACAAACGTTTAGCCAGAAACAGGCAAAAGCTGCCAATCTTGATGCTTACAAACAGCAGCTTGCGGAAATGGAAGTGTCTTTTGGCGCGTTGCTACGCCAGCTGCCCAATAAAACAGAAATTGAAACACTTTTGACGGACATATCACAAACCGGCATCTCAGCTGGCCTGGATATTAATTTTTTCAAACCTGAAGGACTTAGCCCGAAAGAGTTTTATGCCGAATACCCCATCAAATTGAAAGTAACGGGTCGATACCATGAGTTTGCAGAATTTGTCAGCGGAGTAGCCGCCCTGCCAAGAATCGTCACACTAAGAGACTTCTTGATCAAACCAGCCAAAAAAAATGGCGGCGCCAAGCTCGAGATGGAATTAACAGCTGTCACCTATCAGTACCTGGATGAGGATGCGCAGGAAAAATAATGAGTAACTACTTTAAAAAACTGAATATCCTCGCTGTGACAACGGCTATAACATTATTGATGAGTGGTTGTGGCAAAGACGTGAATGACCTCTACACTTTTATCGAGAAAGAAAAATCTTCTAACGTGGGCAGTGTGAAACCTGTCCCGCAATTCCAGCCTTACGAGAGTTTTTCCTATTCTGCCGTCGAATTACGCGACCCGTTTGTATCAAACGTGGAACTGGACAATGAACTCGATACAGCGGCAGACGCCCTGCACCCGGAAAGGAATCGACCCAAACAACCACTGGAAGCATTCCCGTTAGACACTCTGGCGATGGTAGGCATTCTGGAACAAAAAGAAAACCGCTGGGGACTGATCAAAGACCCCCAGAATATCGTCCATAGGGTGAAACTGAACGATTACATGGGTCAAAACGAAGGCCGAATTTTAGAAATAACCGAAACTGACATACGTCTGGTTGAGGTCGTACCAGATGGTATCGGTGGCTACATTGAGCGAGATGCTTCAATAGCCATCGGCAATGAGTAACGCGTGGAGCGAGATATGAAAATAATAATAAGAAACCAATACCAGAACCATGGCAATGCTATTTATTCAGGGATGAACTGGCTGCTCTCTCTCGTCACTTTATTGCTCTGCATGGGAAGTTCGGTAGCTTCTGCACAAAATGTAATTGAGTCTATTCAATACAGCACCTTGCCGGGTAATCGCTTACAGATCACACTTGGTATGTCTCAGGAAGCGGTAAAACCACTAAGCTTTACTATTGATAACCCGGCTCGTATCGCTTTTGATTTTGCCGGTACAGGCAGCACATTAACCAAAAAACAACAACCTATCGGTATAGGTATCGCCCAGTCTGTTACTGCTATCAGCGCAAAGGACAGAACGCGAGTCATTTTGAATTTAACCGAGGTTGTCCCCTACCAGGTCAGCACCGAGGGTAAAAACGTTACGATTACTCTAGATAGCGAGGCTACAGGTGCTACGTTCGTTGATACTGCCGATACCGCATTTACTGAAGCCGATGATACATCAAGATATTCTGATCAGGTTCGCGGTATCAACAATATTGATTTCCGCCGCGGCGAGCAGGGCGAGGGCCGTGTCATCATCACCTTGACTGAAAGCAATATTCCAATGGATATCAGTGAAGAATTTGGCAAAGTCATTGTTAAATTTCTGGGTGCTAAATTACCCGATAAGTTACGTCAGTCTCTAGACGTACTCGATTTTGCAACACCCGTCAAAATGGTCAGCAGCTTTGAAAAAGACGGCAACGTGCGCATAGAAATAGAACCGGCCAGCAGAGACTTTGAGCATGTTGCTTATCAGTCCAACAATATTTTCACCATTGAACTCAAACCTATCAGCAAAGAAGAACTTGAAGAACAGAAAAAGGCCAAGTTTGGTTACACTGGCGAGCGTTTATCACTGAACTTCCAGGACATCCCTGTTAGAGCTGTGCTTCAATTAATCGCTGATTTCACCGACCTCAACGTGGTAGTTAGTGACTCGGTTGATGGCAATGTAACGTTACGCTTGAAAAATGTACCCTGGGATCAGGCGCTGGATATCATTCTCAAAGCCAAAGGCCTGTCAAAACGCGAGTCCGGCAATGTTCTACTGGTTGCACCCAGTGAAGAAATTGCCGCTCAGGAAAAAATTGATCTGGAAGCCGCGCAAGCTGTCACCGATCTGGCTCCCATGCGTAGCGTATTCTTTACCATTAATTTTGCAAAAGTCACCGAACTTGAATCGTTATTCAGCGCTGGTGATGAGGAAGGCAGCCTGCTTTCATCTCGCGGCAGTGTCATCATTGATGAGAGAACCAATACACTGATCTTAAAAGACACGGATGAAGTCATCAGCGAAGTTCGCAGGATTTTGAACAAACTGGATGTGCCAATCAGACAGGTATTAATCAGCTCACGCATTGTGATTGCTGCTGACGGCTTCTCAAAAGAAGTAGGTAGCAGACTCGGAGTGACAGATATCAACTCCGGCGCTGCTGACGACTTGACCACTATAAGTGGCACATTACAGGCAACTAACAGCGTGACTGAAGAAGGCGTCGCCAATCTACTGGCTACTGGTAATGTCGCACCGGTGAGCCAGCCATTCGGTATAACCGGCGGGCGCCTGGACAGACTGGGTGTTAACTTACCCGCTGTGGGTGCCAATGTTGGCGCACTCGCTTTTTCGGTACTTTCCGGTGGCACACTGATTGATCTGGAAATCTCGGCCTTACAAAAGGAAAACAATGGTGAGGTAATATCCAGTCCGCGTGTCGTCACAGCAGACAGGCATAATGCATTCATTGAACAGGGCGTGGAAATTCCATACCTGTCAGCAGCTTCCAGTGGTGCAACCTCGGTTCAATTTAAAAAAGCTGTGCTGAAAATTGAAGTGACACCACAGATTACGCCGGATGACAGAATCATTATGGATTTGCAGGTCAATAAAGATAGCGTGGGTGAGATTTTCTCGGGAATACCAAGTATTGATACCCGTGAGGTACAGACACAGGTTCTGGTGAACAATGGCGACACGGTTGTGCTGGGTGGTATTTATGAGCAAGTCACTAGAAATGATATCGAAAAAATACCATTCCTTGGCGACCTTCCATTAATCGGGTTCCTCTTCAGGCATACGCTTGAAAGTGATGACAAAGCAGAACTGCTGATCTTTGTAACGCCCAAGATTCTGAAAGATTCATTAACTACTTTATAATTTGCTCAAAATATACTGAGCTACATCTAGTAAGAGAACCCGGATGTAATATACTAAGCGACCTGTTAAAGGTCGCTTTTTTATGGGCAATATAAAAACAAACATTTTTCTCATCGGCCCCATGGGTGCGGGCAAAACCACCATAGGCCGCCAGTTAGCACGCCGTTTAAAAATGGATTTTTACGATAGCGACCGCGTTATCGAACAACACACCGGTGTAGACATTCCCCTTATTTTCGAAAAAGAAGGCGAAAAAGGTTTTCGCAAGCGTGAACTAGCCGTCATCAACGAGTTAACCAGAAAAGAAAATATTATCCTGGCAACAGGGGGTGGTGTGGTACTCGATAAAACCAACCGTGAAAATTTAATAGAAAGAGGTACTGTTATTTATTTAAACAGCAACCTTAAATCACTTCTTAAACGTACCCGTAAAGATAAAAACCGCCCCCTGCTACACGGCAAAGAAAGCCCTGAAGCTATACTCACCCGACTGCTGGAACAACGAGATCCTCTCTACCGTGAAACCGCCAATCACGTGATTGACACCAGTAACAACTCGATACGTGGCGTAATACAGGCTATTATTAGTTGCATTGATCCCGATTAAATTTAACGGTGATTTTCGACATTCTATGACTAGAAATACATTATTCGACCACAGAGGCACAGAGCGCACAGAGAAAATCTTAAGGATTGTAAAAACAAGACTATCACTCTGTGTACTCTGTGCTTCTGTGGTAGATTGAAATGCCCGAATCCAAAACAATCCTCAGCGTTGAGCTTGGCGATCGCAGTTACCCGATATACATCGGTAGCAACCTGCTGGATCAAGAAGATATTTTACTGCCGCATATTCCCGGCAACAGCGCACTCATCGTCAGCAACGAAACCGTCGCTCCGCTTTATCTGAATAAAGTAAAAGCCCTGCTCAAAAGCAAACGAGTTGAAACCATCATTCTTCCCGATGGCGAAAAATTCAAAAATCTGGAAGTGCTCAATACCATTTTCGATGCACTGCTAAGCCACAGGCTGGACCGTAATACCACCATTATCGCCCTCGGTGGTGGCGTGGTGGGCGACATGGCAGGTTTTGCCGCTGCCAGCTACCAGCGTGGTGTACACCTGGTGCAAATACCCACCACCCTGCTCTCCCAGGTAGATTCATCCGTGGGCGGTAAAACCGGCGTTAACCACGCGCTGGGCAAAAACATGATCGGTGCGTTTTATCAACCACGCGCCGTTATTGCCGATACCAGCACATTAAATACGCTGGATGATCGCGAACTCAGTGCCGGTCTCGCCGAAGTCATCAAATATGGCCTGATCAGGCATGCTGATTTTTTCGAGTGGATAAAAATCAATATAGATCAATTACTTGCAAAGCATCCGGAAACACTCCTCCATGCTATAAAAATCTCCTGCCAAACCAAGGCCGAGATTGTGGCAGCCGATGAAAAAGAAAGCGGTCAGCGTGCCCTGCTAAACCTGGGCCACACCTTTGGTCACGCCATAGAAACCGGCATGGGTTACGGTGAGTGGCTACACGGTGAAGCTGTTGGAGCCGGTATGTGTATGGCGGCCAGGATGTCATCCTCTCTGGGCTGGATACAGGAGGCTCAGGTACAGGATACGATCAACCTGATGCAACAGGCCAAACTTCCCACCATGGCACCCGAGGCGATGACCACAGAGCAATTCCTTGAGCTGATGTCGGTCGACAAAAAAGTACTCGATGGCGTGCTCCGTCTTGTGTTACTCAAGGATATCGGCCAAGCTGTGGTCACCGATAACTACACTCAGAAACAGTTGGCGGAGGCTATCAAAGCCAGTCAGCCAGCATGACGGTTCAATGTTAACCCGGTCTTCACAGATATGGCGAATACCTATTCAAGCAATCTAAAATCTTATGCCTGCAACGATACAAAATCGCGAGGCCGTTTGTTTGCAGAAGATACCCCCGTCTACCGCAATAATTACCAGCGAGACCGCGACCGCATTATCCATTCAGCCGCTTTCCGTCGCCTTGAGTACAAAACACAGGTTTTTGTTAATCATGAAGGCGACCTGTTCCGCACCCGGCTAACCCATTCGCTGGAAGTGGCACAAATTGCACGCAGCATTGCGCGTGAACTTGGCCTGCATGAAGATTTAGCCGAGGCGATTGCGCTGTCACATGACCTTGGTCATACACCTTTTGGGCATGCCGGCCAAACCGCCTTAAACCAGTGCATGAAAGATCACGGTGGATTTGAACATAACCTGCAATCATTACGCGTTGTCGATAAACTGGAACAAAAATATGCTGACTTCGATGGCCTTAACCTTACCTTCGAAACACGAGAAGGTATTTTAAAACACTGCTCACTGGTTAATGCCACAAAACTGGGGGACGTTGGCCAGCGCTTCGTCGATAAAACCCAGCCCAGCCTCGAAGCACAACTGACTGACCTCTCCGATGAAACCGCTTATAACAACCATGACGTTGATGACGGCTTACGTTACGGCCTGATCACTATTGATGAATTACTCGATATTGAGCTATTCAAAACACAACATGACATTGTCACAAAAAAACATTCCTCGCTGAGTCAACGACGAATGATTCATGAAATTATCAGACGCATGATTAATGTTATGGTCGTCGATTTAATCGATACTTCCAGAAAGAATATCGAACAGGCGGAACTGAAAACTATTGATGATGTAAGACAACAACACCAACCATTAATTTCGTTCAGCGAAAACATGACAGCACAGAAACTTGAGCTAAAACAATTTTTGCGAACCCGCCTGTATCAACATTACCAGGTACATCGAATGAGCAAAAAAGCAGGCGCTATCATACAGGCATTATTCGATGCCTTTATGGATGACACTCGTATTTTGCATCCCGAAACAAGGGAAAGCTGTATCGAACTGGAAAAAACCAGGGGCGACGCCGGTCTTGCGCGCGGCGTTGCAGATTACATTGCTGGCATGACCGACCGTTACGCCATAGTTGAATACGAACGTATTTTTAACCCCAGACAACTCTCTTTCGCCAGCTTAATCCCCTAAGCAGTAGAGATGGCTGGAAGAATTCCACAAAATTTTATTGATGACCTGGTATCGCGTGCGGATATTGTTGAAATCATCAACGCTCGTGTTCCACTGAAAAAAAAAGGCAAAGAATACACCGCCTGTTGCCCGTTTCATAACGAAAAAACACCCTCGTTTACGGTTAGCGATAGCAAACAGTTTTATCACTGCTTTGGCTGTGGCGCTCACGGAACAGCACTGGGATTTTTCATGGAATATGAAAACCTGGATTTTGTCGATGCCATCGAAGCCCTGGCTGCAGAATACAATCTCGATGTGCCCAGAGAAAACACGGGGTTCACCAACAGTCCAACAAAAGATGACAAACAACCCCTGTATGACATTATCGCAAAAGCCAGCGAGCTGTTTCAGCAACAGCTCAAATCATCTGACAAAGCCGTAGCTTATTTAAAACAACGCGGTCTCACTGGCGATATCGCAAAAACCTACAAGCTGGGTTATGCACCCGAAGGCTGGAATTTTCTCACTGGCAATCTGGGAAAAGATAAAACCACCATTGACGCACTTGTTTCAACGGGTTTACTGGTACAGAAAGATGACGGCAAACAATACGATCGTTTTCGAGATCGCATCATATTCCCAATTACCGATCGTCGAGGCCGCATTATAGGCTTTGGTGGCCGAGTAATAGATGACGCTGAACCCAAATATCTCAACTCGCCGGAAAACGCGGTATTTCATAAAGGGCTTGAACTATACGGCCTCTACGAAACACGAAAAGCGGTTCGCAAACTTGAACGCATCATTATTGTAGAAGGTTACATGGATGTAGTAGCACTTGCTCAACATGGTATTGAATACGCCGTTGCGTCACTCGGTACCGCTACAACAAAAGATCAAATCCAGAAAACTTTACGCACGGTTCCGGAAATTATTTTCTGCTACGACGGTGACGCCGCAGGACTTAAAGCTGCGTGGAGGGCACTGGAGAATACACTGTCGATTATTCGCGATGGCCAGTTTGTTAAGTTTCTTTTCCTGCCCGAAAAAGAAGACCCGGATTCCATGGTACGCAAAGAAGGCAAACAAGACTTTGAGAAACGTCTCGATAATGCCACTGCCCTGTCAGACTTTTTATTTGACACACTAAAGAAAAAAACAGATATCAACACTATGGACGGTAGAGCGCAACTGGCAGAATCGGCTAAACCATTACTCGCTCAAATGAATGACAGTATTTTCAAAGACCTGTTACTTGAAAAATTATCCGAGTTGGTAGGTATGTCACCACAGAAGCTACAGCAACACATTATTTCACCCGCTAGAGACAAATACCAAGCTGCCGCTTCACCCGCCCGTCGTTCAGACAGACACGTCAGGCATAATGCCACACGTACTGCGATTGCACTGTTATTACAGTTTCCTGAACTGGCTAAAACCAAACCAGTGCCTGAAGAGTTTTCAGATAGCGAGCTTGAAGGGTTTTCCTTGCTGGCTGAATTACATTCGCACACCACGCAGGACACTGGAATTACATCCATCGCCCTACTGGAAAGATTCCGTGATAATCAATACGAAAACAGTCTGCTTAAACTCATGGAATGGGAAATACCAGGCATTGAAGAAGAGCAACAACGTAATATTCTGTTTGTAGATTCCATGAACAGTTTAATAAAAAAACACAGACACCAACGTTACGAAATACTCAACGACAAGCAGACAACACAACCACTGACAACCGAAGAGAAGCAGGAATATTTGTCTTTGTTATCTGATTAAGCTGTACGCCATTATTGCAGTGGCAGCAAAGGCATAAAATAACCATAATGAATGTTTCATGATTCGTGGAATTATTTGAACCACAGAGGTCACAGGGGTACACAGAGTTTTACTTTGTTAACAGTGCCGTAGGCGCTGTTAACAAGAATTGGTTTTTCTCTGTGCACCCCTGTGACCTCTGTGGTTCAAGTTTTTTACCTAAGATATTGACATCACGCGCTCAAACTGGATAATAACCCCAAATCCAGCGCCAATTTGTCTCAGATTGCGGGCGCTTTATAAATTCAGCTAAAGCGAGTTCTGATATAAAGAATATCAAAAACCCGTCTTAGCTCAGCTGGACGGGTTTTTTATTGTCCGTTCATTTCAATTAAAAAGGACAGGCAGGTGTATGTTATGAGTAATTATGTTTTCACTTCTGAATCAGTTTCAGAAGGTCATCCCGATAAAGTTGCAGACCAGATTTCTGATGCAGTGCTGGACGCTATTTTCGAACAGGACAATAAAGCGCGTGTCGCCTGTGAAACCATGGTCAACACTGGCATGGTGGTCATTTCCGGTGAAATCACCACCACAGCCTGGGTCGACATGCAGGCCGTGGTCAGGCAAACCGTCAGGGAAATTGGCTATAACCATTCAGATATGGGTTTTGACTGGGAATCCTGTGCTGTTATTACTTCCATCGATAAACAGTCCGCTGATATCGCCATGGGTGTTGATGAAACCGGCGACCACGAGCAGGGCGCCGGTGACCAGGGATTGATGTTCGGTTACGCCAGCAATGAAACCGATGTGCTGATGCCTGCACCGATTACTTTTGCGCACAAACTGGTGAAGCGCCAGGCTGAAGTACGCAAGAACGGTACCCTGCCCTGGTTGCGTCCTGACGCCAAGAGCCAGGTGACTTTCCAGTACGAGAACGATAAACCGGTAGGTATTGATGCCGTGGTACTTTCCACACAACACGACCCGGATATAACGCTCGAAGCACTACGCGAAGCGGTGATGGATGAAATCATCAAGCCAGTCCTGCCTGCCGAGTGGCTGGATAATGTCTCCCAGGATCATATCCATATCAATCCGACAGGCAATTTTGTGATTGGAGGCCCTGTAGGTGACTGCGGTCTTACCGGCCGTAAAATCATTGTTGATACCTATGGTGGTATGGCACGCCATGGTGGTGGTGCCTTTTCCGGAAAAGACCCATCAAAAGTTGACCGTTCAGCCGCTTACGCAGGACGTTATGTTGCCAAAAATATCGTTGCTGCAGGCCTGGCAGAACGCTGTGAGTTACAGGTGTCTTATGCGATTGGTGTCGCCGAACCAACTTCGATTTCAGTACAGACCTTTGGCACTGGCAAAATCGATGATGACCGTATCGTTGAGCTGGTGCGTGAACATTTTGACCTCAAGCCTCGTGGCCTGATTCAAATGCTCGATCTGTTACGCCCCATCTACCGCAATACCGCAGCCTACGGCCATTTTGGCCGTGAAGAACCTGATTTTACCTGGGAAAAAACAGACAAAGCGGATGCACTCAGGCAGGCAGCTGGGATATAATAGGCAGCACATTTCTGAGGAGCGCTGCAGCGGCACATTAAGTCCGCGAGGCTCAGAACTAGATAACGGCGCTCATTTCTTTTTAACGATTTATGAGGAGATGAGCTATGAACGCCGTCGTCAATGAAAACTTCACCGACTACAAAGTCGCCGATATGTCCCTGGCCGAATGGGGACACAAGGAAATCCGTATTGCCGAAACCGAAATGCCGGGACTCATGGCATTGCGCGAAGAATATGGCAAAGAACAGCCTTTAGCTGGCTGCCGCATCATGGGCAGTATCCACATGACCATTCAAACCGCTGTACTGATCGAAACACTGATCGCCCTGGGCGCTGAAGTACGCTGGGTTTCCTGTAACATTTTCTCTACACAGGATCATGCTGCCGCTGCAATTGCAGAACAGGGCATCCCTGTTTTTGCCTGGAAGGGTGAAACCATCGAAGAATACTGGTGGTGTACAGAACAGGCTCTGCTTTGGCCTGACGGTAAATTACCCAATATGATTCTGGACGATGGTGGCGATGCTACATTGCTGGTTCACAAAGGTGCAGAATTTGAATCTAAAGGTATTGGGGCAGGCGGTATTCCGGCAACCAAAGAAAACGATAATGAAGAATACAAAGCGATTCTTGATGTTTTGCGCCGCACCATTTCCGACGGCTCAAGCACCTGGCAGGACATTGCTGCCAGCGTTAAAGGTGTCACCGAAGAAACCACCACCGGTGTTCACCGTCTTTACGAAATGCAGGAAAAAGGTGAATTATTATTCCCTGCGATGAATGTTAATGACTCTGCCACTAAATCCAAATTTGATAATTTGTATGGCTGTCGTGAATCATTAATCGACAGCATCAAACGCGCAACCGACGTCATGATTGCCGGTAAAGTCTGTGTGGTGCTTGGCTACGGGGATGTTGGAAAAGGCTGCTCTCAGGCATTCAAAGGTATGGGAGCAACGGTATGGGTGACAGAAATAGACCCTATCTGCGCATTACAGGCCGCGATGGAAGGTTACCGCGTGGTTGAAATGGATGAAGCCGCTGCAATGGGTGATATATTTGTCACCACCACCGGCAACGTTAATGTTATTGATCATGACCACATGGCTGCGATGAAAAATGAAGCCATTGTTTGTAACATCGGCCACTTTGATTCTGAAATTAACATTGCCTCTCTGGAAAAATATGAGTGGGTAGAAATTAAACCCCAGGTTGATCACGTAATTTTCCCTGACGGCAAACGCATTATCATTCTGGCTAAAGGTCGGCTGGTTAATTTAGGTTGTGCAACAGGCCATCCCAGCTTTGTAATGTCTGCCTCTTTTACTAATCAGGTGATGGCGCAGATAGAGTTCTATAAAAACAGTGAAAACTACGAAAATCAGGTCTATATTCTGCCCAAGAAACTTGATGAGAAAGTAGCGCGCTTACATCTGAAGAAGGTAGGCGCCAATTTAACGGCTTTATCTCAGGAACAGGCAGATTACATTAATGTACCTGTTGATGGTCCTTACAAAGCCGAGCACTATCGTTA
>QIHT01000087.1 GCA_003229115.1 Gammaproteobacteria bacterium
CGACCGGTCTGGTGCTGAATCTGCTGGCGTGCTTCGCGGCCGATAATCGCCTGAAAGTCTCTCACCATGGCCGGATAAGGGTGTGGCCCGGCGACCGTACCGATGATATAGAAGGTGGTATCCACGTTCGTTACCCAGTCGCGCATGGCTTCATTGAGGGCGTCCTTCAGTGTTTTCGAACCCGAGGTCACTGGCACCACTTTGGCACCGAGTAACTTCATGCGGTATACATTCGGCGCCTGGCGAACGATATCTTCTTCGCCCATGTAAACGATACATTCCATGCCAAAACGGGCCGCCACGGTCGCTGTCGCGACACCGTGCTGTCCGGCACCGGTCTCAGCGATGATGCGCTTTTTGCCCATGGCTCTGGCGAGTAACGCCTGTCCAATGGTGTTATTAATTTTGTGCGCACCGGTGTGGTTCAGGTCTTCTCGCTTGAGAAATATCTGCGCACCACCGGTTTCCTTCGATAAACGCTCGGCGTGGTACAGCGGACTGGGGCGACCGACGTAGTAGGCAAGGTCAGCATCAAACTGTGCCTGAAAATCCTTGTCGCTAATCGATTTCTGGTAAGCCTCGGTCAGTTCATCAATCGCCTGCATTAATGTTTCGGAAACAAAACGACCGCCGTAAATACCAAAATGCCCACGCTCATCAGGCATTTTCGAGTAATCAATTATTGCCATTCAACTCACCGTCCACTTCTCTCACCGTATTCATCAATGCAGTTATTAGTTCGGCACTCTTGATGCCTTTTTCAGATTCCACACCACTACTGACATCCACTGCGTAGGGTTTTGCCGTACGAATTGCTTCGGCGACATTATCGACACCCAAACCACCGGCCAGTATGACCGGCTGCGGCAAATCCTGCGGCACGGTATTCCAGTCGAAACTTTTACCCGTCCCGCCCGCTGCTCCGGGTGCATGACTATCTAGCAACAAACCCCGCGCATCGTAATAATCATCAGCCTGTCGCGAAAGATTTTCGAGCTGGTTTGCAGCAGCTTCCATGCCCACATCCATACCGAGAGCTTTTATGTAAGGTTTTCCAAACTGACGACAAAAACTACCTGTCTCGCAGCCATGAAACTGCAATAAATCGATGGGCAGCTGCTCAAGCACTTGCTGAATAATTTCAACCTCTGCATCTTTGAACAAGGCAACGGAGGTTACAAAAGCAGGCAGGATTTTGCAGATTTCAATCGCCTGTTCCGGGTTCACAAAACGCGGGCTCTTGTTGTAGAAAACCAGACCAATAGCATCCACACCCTGATTTGCAGCGTACAGTGCGTCCTCAGGTCGTGTGATACCGCAAATTTTAACACGTGTGTTATGCATACCTTTAATTCAATCTCAGAAGGTTCAATTTCTCGCCGCCTGCAGCAAAAATTTGTAGGAGCGGCTTTAGCCGCGATAGCCATGTCAGCAAGTCGTTCGCGGCTAAAGCCGCTCCTACAACAAAATAATCCAACCGCTTGGGGCGGGGTCGCTTATTAAAATTTAACCATAGTGAGGCAGCATGCCTCTGGATGGTAAATCGTATTCTGGCGGGTATTCTACAGCAACCAGATAGAGACCGGATGCTGTTGCTGTAGGGCCGGCTTTGGTTCTGTCTTTGCCTGCCAGCAATTCAGCCATCCAGCCCACCTTATGCTCTGCTCTACCTATCATGAGCAATGACCCGACAATATTTCTCACCATGTGATGTAAAAATGCATTGGCCTGTACATCAATGTAGATATATTCATTTTCACGCACCACGCTAATGCTCTGCATGATACGCACTGCGTGTTTTGCCTGGCACACCGAAGAACGAAACGAGGAAAAATCATGTTTGCCGATTAACGCCTGTGCCGCTTCATGCATGGCGTCGATATCCAGCTCGTCGTATATCCAGCTCACCTGTGATGCATGAATACCCGGTCTCGATTTTCGATTAAAAATAATATAGCGGTACGCGCGTTTGAAGGCGCTGAAACGCGCACTGAATTCATCATCCACCGATTTCGCCCAGACCACACTGACATCATCGGGCAGATGCACGTTAGTGCCCATGACCCAGGCTTTGGCAAGGCGCTCAGAAGCTGTATCAAAATGCGCCACCTGCGCAGTAGCATGCACGCCGGTATCGGTGCGACCTGCACAAACCACCCGTACAGGATGATCCGCAACCTTTGATAACGCCTGCTCGATTTTTTCCTGCACCGTACGCGTACCATGAGATTGCATTTGCCAGCCGCTAAACTGGCTACCATTGTATTCAATGCCAAGGGCGATTCTTGTACTGCTCATGATAATTTAATGGGGATTAATGGCTATAAATAAATTGTATAAATCTAAACTTTGCCTTGTTTAGCAGCTCGCTGTTAACGCAGAGACCGCAGAGGGCGCGGAGAACAACTAAAAAATACTTTTGTCATTGCTGCGCTTCGCTGGCAATGACAAATCAGATTAAATGCTAATGAACTTTAAAACACATTAAGTATTTCTCTGCGCCCTCTGCGTCTCTGCGATCTCTGCGTTAAAAGCAAGATGCGTGGAAGTGCGAGCATCAAGTACTTCACCACCCTTACAAATAAATAACGGCATCATAAGATGCCGTTATTGTATTCAATTTCCAGAGCCGTTTCCGGCCTGTTTGAGAGGTTAAGTGATTAACCCACCTGGCTGAGCAAATCCTTCGCTTCTTTTTTCTGTGCGTCATCACCACCGGCTATCACTTCGTCCAGAATATCTCGTGCACCTTCATGGTCACCCATGTCTATGTACGCTTTGGCCAGATCAAGCTTGGTATTAATTTCATCAGCATCACCAAGATCCGACAAATCCACATCTTCTGAAGCCGGTGCAGCCGTCGTTGTGGTCGAGGAATCATCACTCAAATCCATATCAAAATCGAGCTCTGAGCTATCAATTTCTACGCTGTCTTCTTCTGCAAGAGCAAATGTTTCTTCGTCCTGTATGTCGAGCTCGGAAGCTTCGATATCCAGCGAAAATTCGTCTTCTGCTGCGTCTTTCTCTTCTGCTACGGCCTCGGCTTCACCAATATCAAACTCCAGTTCATCGACTTCATCAACCGCAGGCACCGGTGCAGTTTCTTCCATTTCAGGAATGGCGATAGTCTCATCGATAGGTACATCAGCACTGGAACTATCATCTGGAGAACCAAAATCCATGTCCAGGTCAGGTGCATTTTCGCCAGAATCATCACCCAGATCGAAATCCATGGGTTCGGGAGACTTAGGCATTAAATCATCTATATCAAGTTCAGCCACGGCACCTGCCTGCTGGAAAATATCTGCATCAGGACATAGCTCTTTGCCCATCGCTGCCACTTTTTTCCAGGCCGATGTTTCTTCGCCACTCAATCTGGCTTTCATTTCGGTGCCAAGCTGGGTCAGACCATCCGTATTCTTGCCTGCAAAATAGGTTTCAGCCAACTTGACTCGATACGAGTCTTTGTCCGGATTGTCGTTAATAGCACTCTGCAATAATTCTTCTGCCTGCTGATAGATACCGTAGGCCAGGTAGACATCGGCTTCCGCTATAACATCATCGCGCGCTTCTTCCTCGGCCTGTGGTTCAGCCTGTGTTACCACGGTATCCTGATGATCGGGAAGTATCATGGTTGCTTCAGAATCAAACGATTCCTCTTCAGTTTCCGCGTTAGCTTCCGCCTCTGCCATGGAATTTTCGACTTCTTCGTCGCTGACAAAATCATCCAGAGCGGCATCATCGACACTGTCTGCAACTTCTTCGAGGTCAGTTCCCAGGCCCTGACCCTGTTCTATATCAGTTACCAGAGACGCTTCAGCATCATCTCCTGCACTGTCACGGCGACGTTTGGCAAGTATGTAACCCACTGCCAGTAAAATCAGCACCAATAAAGCGGCACCACCTGCAATTAACGGGTTGCCCAGTAATGAAGCCATCAATCCGGTTTCTTCACGTGGCGCTACACTCACTGGAACAATTTCATCAACTACAACTTCACTGTCCTGCACTTCTTCCAGTCCAGCCATTTCATCGATGAAAACCTCTTCACCTTCGGCGATTTCTTCACCTTCGGTAATTGCTTCACCTTCAACCGCTTCTTCCTCAGTGCTTACTTCTTCTATCTCAATGGCTTCTTCACCGGTCAATTCGTCTAACGCAGCCAGCGCAGCTTCTTCTTCGCTGGTAATTTCTTCTTCTGACATTCCTGCCGCATCTTCAGCAACCGCTTCTTCACCTTCAGCCGTAGACTGTATCTCGGCCATAGAAGCATCTTCGATTTCCAGCAAACTCTGCTGCATGGTTTCAACTCTTTGCTCCAGTGAACCCAGGTCGCCTTCCAGACCTTCATTTTCAACTCTGGCGGTTTCCAGTTCTTCGCGAGCCAGCGCAAGTTGTTCACGCAACTCCGCTTCAGTCATTTGAGTGGGATCTTTGGCTTCGCTTGCAGACTCTCCACTGCCGGCACTAACGATGGATAAGCGTGCCTCATCCTCACTGCTTCTTATGCCTGAACCATATTCTGATTCGACATCGTCATCAGCAATCGAGGAAGCGGGCTCATCAACAGCCAATGCCTGCTGGTATTCTCTCCACAGGGCATTCTGTTCGACCACCATGGCTTTTGCTTCTTCCTGGCTGACGGAGGTTATTTCCGCACGGTCGGGAATACGCAGGATGTAACCTTTTTTGAGACCATTTACGTTGCCGTTAATGAAAACCTCCGGATTAATCCGGAGCATTGCAAGCATCATTTGTTGCACTGAGACCGATTGATCCGGTCGCATGCTATCGGCCAGACTCCAGGCCGTTTCCCCGGCCTGAATCCGATAATCGCTACTGTCTCCGCTCGGGCTGCTGTAACTGGTTTGCTGTTGAGGGGCAACCACCGGCACAAAAGTCTGTGACTGTCTGGCTGTTGGCGCTGACTGAACTGGCTCGGAGGCTATCGGTGCTGATGGTACTGGCGCGGCAACCGCGACTCCTGATGCTGGACGAAAACCAGAGGGTTGAACTGTTTCGTTTAACGATTGCGCTGGCGCAGGTGCTGCCGTTTCTGGCTGTGATACCGCAGGCCGCGAAGAACCGCTATCCGGCTGACCCATAAATACGGGAGGATCCAGTAAAATAGTATATTCACGCAGCATATGGCCTTTGGGCCAATCCACTTCAATCAGGAAATTCAGGAAGGGTTCACGAATAGGCTTGGGCGAAGTCACCTTAATATAGAGCTGCCCACCTTCAACAACAGGCTTGAACCTGAGGCTGGTTAAGCCATAGGGGCGATCCAGACCGGCACGAGAGAATTCCTCACGAGATGCCAGATTAACAATGAGTGTTTCAGCGTCTTCCGGCACCGATGATATCAGCTCGATTCGAGCGTTCAGCTGCTGATTCAGGGCTGAATTGACTTCGATTTCACCCATCCCCAGAGTGAACCCGTAACCGGGAATTAATAGCGCCCCGAATGCCAAGGCAGAGATAAATTTACGCACTGGTTTTCCCCTTATTTTTATCGATTTAGAGGCTGTCAGCCCCCAATCAAACCCCATTTATTATCAGTATTATAGTTATCTTATCGTGCTTTTTAAGAAGTCACTTTAAGTAGGTCGGTCTAACTATAGGTTATAAATACTCTTTTATCAAAATCTCGGCTATTTGAACACTATTTAAAGCCGCCCCTTTTCGCACATTATCCGACACCACCCACATATCCAGGCCCTTGTCATGGGATATATCCTCACGGATGCGTCCCACATAGACAGGATCGGTGTTTGCACCCTCAGAAACTGCGGTCGGATAACCGCCGTCTTTTTGCTCATCCAGCACATTAATACCATCCGCTTTTGATAGCAATTCACGTGCCCTGTCTGCCGTAATCTTGTCCCTGGTCTCGATGTGGATGGCCTCGGAATGACCATAAAAAACCGGCACACGAACCGCGGTCGGGTTCACCATAATCGAATCGTCTTCAAAAATCTTGCGCGTTTCCCAGACCATTTTCATTTCTTCTTTGGTGTAACCGTTTTCCAGAAAGACATCAATCTGTGGCAATACATTAAATGCAATTTGTTTTGGATACACTTCGCAATCAATCGACGCAGCATTCAACAATTTGGCGGTTTGACCGGCAAGCTCTGCAATCGCTTCTTTACCCGTTCCTGAAACCGCCTGGTAAGTCGCGACATTAATACGCACGATACCTGCCTCATCATAAATGGGTTTGAGTGCTACCAGCATCTGAATGGTAGAACAATTGGGGTTAGCAATAATACCGTGCTTTTTATAACCGGCAATCGCATGCGGGTTAACTTCCGGTACCACCAGTGGAATGTCATCGTCATAACGAAACTGCGATGTGTTATCAATCACCACACAACCGGCAGCAGCGGCTTTGGGCGCCATCACTTTTGAAATAGAAGCGCCCGCAGAAAACAAACCGATATGCGCTTTTGACCAGTCGAACTTATCAGCATCCCGAACAACTAACAGTTTGTCGCCGAACTCGACACGTTTTCCCGCTGAGCGACTACTAGCCAGTGCATGGACCTCGCCCACAGGAAATTTTCGTTCTGCGAGGATGGATAACATGGTTTCACCAACCGCACCTGTTGCACCCAGAACCGCTACATTAAATTTTTTACTCATAATTTATTCACTAAAACCAATTAAAAAATATTTTTTGCCGCGAAATACGCAAAGGGCGCAAATAAAATCTTTTTTGTTTTTAAATCTTTGCGTTTTTTGCGCATTTCGCGGCTAATGTTTTTTTACAACTCTGCCAATACGGCTTCACCCATTTCAACCGTGCCGACTTCTTTACAGCCTTGCGCCATAATATCCGGTGTGCGCAAACCCTTATCCAGCACTCGGCCAACAGCTGTATCTATCTTGTCTGCCAGCGCAGGCTGGTCAAGGCTGTAACGTAACATCATGGCAACCGATAAAATTGTTGCCAGTGGATTAGCGACACCTTTACCGGCGATGTCCGGTGCGGAACCATGAATCGGTTCGTACATGCCTTTGCTGTTCGCATCCAGCGACGCTGAAGGCAACATGCCGATTGAACCGGTAAGCATGGCGGCTGTATCTGACAAAATATCGCCAAACATGTTTTTGGTCACCATCACATCGAACTGTTTCGGCCATTTCACGAGTTGCATGGCGGCGTTATCAACATACATGTGGCTCAGTTCAACTTCTTTGTATTCCTGGCCTACATTTTCTACCACTTCGCGCCATAATTCCGAGACCTCAAGCACATTGGCTTTATCCACCGAGCATAATTTTTTACCGCGCTTCATGGCAATATCAAACGCCACCCGGCTAATACGATCAACTTCTGACTCGCTGTAGACCAGTGTATTAAAACCTTCACGCTCGCCGTTGTCTTTTTTACGAATACCGCGCGGTTCACCAAAATAAATACCGCCGGTTAATTCGCGTACTATCATGATATCCAGACCGGCGACGACTTCGGTTTTTAATGATGATGCATCAGCGAGTTGCGGATACAAAATGGCAGGACGTAAATTCGCAAACAGCTCCAGCTCTGATCTCAGGCCAAGCAAACCGCGCTCAGGACGCAACTCCCTGGACAGGTTTTCATATTGCGGGCCGCCGACCGCCCCCAGCAAAATAGCGTCAGCCTGTTTCACCAGTGCCAGGGTTTCATCCGGCAGGGGTTTTCCAGCCGCGTCGTAACCGGCACCACCCACCGGTGCTTCTGTCAGCTCGACATCCAGGCCGTCATTTTTTAGTGCATCCAGCAGCTTGAGAGCTTCTGCGATGATCTCAACACCAATGCCATCACCGGGCAGAACTGCAATTTTTTTAGTCATAAATCTTCCAGAATTTTATACATGTGCCGCTGATTACGGGACGCGAATTATACGTGAATAAGTTTCAACTGTCTGTTTTCTGTACACTTTAACGAGTTCGCTCTTACACAAAAAACTTTTTCTACCACAGAGGCACAGAGCGCACAGAGAAAATCAGGCTTTAGTTACAAACTTTTTATGTCATTGCGAGCGGTAGCGCGCAATGACAAACAAAAAAACTCTGTGTGCTCTGTGCCTCTGTGGTAAAAAAACACATCGTCAGTCGCAATCAGTTTTTCAGCAAACACTAAAAAACACTTTATAAATTTTTATCGATTCCTGGAAAACGGATCAGAGGTTTTATCTATCGAGAAAACCGCTTCATCCGATTCGGCATTCGCCGACCTGTCTTTCTTCTTCGGCTTACTGTCAATATCAATACTGCCTGCCATTTCGATTAAGGCAATGGATTCTTCGACCTGCTGCACAGAAAATTTTCGCTCATAAGCTTTGTAACGCCCACCTGCTTCAAACTTAAGCGAAGAAGTCAGTTGCAGATAACTAACCACATCAGGCTTCACTTCTACCTTTAACTCTTCACCGGGAGCATAATATTTGATCTCGCCTAACTGTATTTCGTAGTATCCCGGCTTAAGAAAAATCAGTTTATATTCACCACGACTTAATCTGCCGATGTCGATTTTATTGCCCTGATCATCACGCATATTCACCTCGGGTGGAATCATCAGGTTTGCATCACTGTCAGCCCGGTAAATGTATAGCGCAGAGCTTTTTCCAGATGAAGCTTCCACAGGGACAAATGCCGTTTTCTGAGTGGCGCAGCCAACCAGTAACAATATAAAAAGCGGTACTATTTTTTTAAATATATCTAACATAACCATGGCATCTGTTGTTTCCTCTTTTCTTCGTAAGCATTGATAAGGTCAGCATGTTGCAGAGTAAGATCAATATCGTCCAGGCCGTTGATCAAACAATTTTTGAGGAAATCATCTATATCGAAATCATAAACGTTATCACCCGCAGTTACCGTTTGCGCCTCAAGATCAATCGATAACTCAAATCCCCTGTCAGCCTCTACTCTTTGAAATAACTGTTCAATAATTTTTGCATCGAGCACAATAGGCAATAAACCATTTTTGAAACTATTGTTAAAAAAGATGTCGGCGAAACTCGGTGCAATCACTGCACGAAAACCGAAATCATCCAGCGCCCATACTGCGTGTTCACGCGATGAGCCACAACCAAAATTTTCTCTTGCCAGCAAAATGGTCGACTTATCATAGGGTGGCTGGTTCAAAACGAAATCAGGATTTACACGACGATTGGCATTATCAATATCAGGCCCACCTTCATCCAGATAACGCCAGTCATCAAAAGCATTTGGCCCAAAACCCGTGCGCTTGATGGATTTCAAAAATTGCTTTGGAATGATTGCATCGGTATCAACATTCGGCCGATCCAGTGGCGCGACTAACCCTTTATGTTGTGTGAATGATTTCATTTTCAAACACCCTTTTGTATATCATTAATATTCGTGAATTTGCCGGTAATCGCTGCTGCAGCCGCCATCGCCGGGCTCACCAGATGCGTACGCCCGCCCTGCCCCTGTCTGCCTTCAAAGTTTCTGTTTGAGGTTGAAGCACAACGCTCACCCGGCTCGAGCCGATCTGCATTCATTGCCAGACACATGGAACAACCCGGCTCGCGCCATTCAAAACCTGCATCAATAAAAATTTTATCGAGTCCTTCTTTTTCAGCCTGCTGTTTTACCAGGCCGGAACCCGGTACTACCATCGCCAGTTTAATGTTATCTGCCACTTTTTTACCATCGGCAATTTTTGCGGCTGCGCGTAAATCTTCAATGCGTGAATTGGTGCACGAACCGATAAATACTTTATCAAGACTGATTTCATTGACAGGGGTGCCTGCGGCCAGCCCCATGTAAGCCAGCGCTTTTCGCATGCCGTCAGCCTTAACACTGTCAGCTATATCATCGGGGTCGGGAACTAGCTCGTCCACCGCAACCACCATTTCCGGAGAAGTACCCCAGGTCACCTGCGGTTTAATGGTTGCTGCATCAATATGAATGACTTTATCGAAAAACGCATCGGTATCGGAATGAAGTTCTTTCCAGTGTGCAATCGCCTGGTCCCAGGTGTCACCTGTTGGCGCGTAAGGCCTGCCTTTTACATATTCAACCGTTGTTGTATCTACACCAACCATGCCAGCACGCGCACCGGCTTCAATCGCCATATTACACACCGTCATGCGGCCTTCAATACTAAGCGCACGAATCGCATCACCACCAAACTCGATAGCGTAACCGGTACCGCCGGCAGTACCCAACTCGCCGATAATCGCCAGCACAATATCTTTTGCGGTAATGCCTTCAGCCACATCGCCATCAACACTGACCAGCATGTTTTTGCTTTTCTTTTGCAGCAAGCACTGCGTTGCCAGTACATGCTCGACTTCGGAAGTACCGATACCAAAGGCCAACGCACCGAAAGCACCGTGAGTTGATGTGTGAGAGTCACCGCATACCACGGTCATGCCCGGCAGGGTTGCGCCCTGCTCCGGCCCGATAACATGCACGATGCCCTGCCGGATATCCGACATAGTAAACTCGGTTAAACCAAACTCGCGGCAATTATTATCGAGAGTTTCCACCTGCAATTTTGCCACCGGATCGGTAATCCCTGCACTGCGGTCCGTGGTTGGCACATTATGATCAGGCACCGCCACTACCGAGTCTGGACGCCAGAGTTTTCGACCTGCCATGCGCAATCCCTCAAACGCCTGTGGTGAAGTCACTTCATGTACCAGATGGCGATCGATATAAAGCAAGGCCGTACCACCTTCTTCGGTACGAACCACGTGGGCTTGCCATAATTTGTCGTACAGGGTTTTGCTGCTCATTATGCTCTCAGTCATTACTGGATATGACGAGATTAGCGCCGATAGATAAATAACACAAATTCATTATTTTTATATTATCCATTCCTTTTTGTTATATGATGACGACATGGACATTCAAAGCATCCGCGCTTTTCTCAAGGTTTACGAAACCGGCTCGTTCTCACGCGCCGCCGATGCCCTGTTCATCACCCAGCCCGCTGTTAGCAAACGCATTGCCACACTTGAGCAATCTCTGGACGCACATTTATTCGACCGCATTGGAAAAACGGTTCAACTCACCGAGGCTGGGCTGGCACTATTGCCCAGCTATCAACGCATTCTGGAAGAAATCACCGAAAGCCAGCGCATTATCAGTAACCTGAGAGAAACCACCAGTGGCCAGCTGAAACTGGCAACCAGCCACCATATTGGCCTGCATCGCCTGCCACCCGTGTTGAAGCAATTCTCCAGAAAATATCCTGAAGTTGCACTGGAATTGCAGTTCATGGATTCTGAGCAGGCAACCCAACTCGTCCTACAGGGAGAGATCGAGCTGGGTATTATTACTCTACCCAGCCAGGCGGACAAAAGGTTATCTTTGCGCAGGGTTTGGTCCGATCCAATGCATTGCGTAGTGGCCAGCGATCACCCTTTAGCCACAGGCAGGAAGATCACTCAGAAACAGCTACTAAATGAGCCAGCAATATTGCCTTCATCTGGCACCTACACACGCGCATTGATTAACACTGCATTGGTAACAACTGAAGACATTAATATTCTGATGGAGACCAATTACCTGGAAACTATAAAAGCCATGGTAAAAATCGGACTGGGCTGGGGAGTTATACCCGACTCCATGATGGATGATTCACTAACCACACTGCCTTTAAAAAATATCAAAATGACACGTGAACTGGGCGTTGTTCTACACAGTGCCCGAACCTGCTCCAGCCCCGCCAATGCATTGCTGGATTTACTCAATTAGCCAGCAATGGCTCAAGCTATCGCCGAACCAGCGTCTCACAAATACACCCTAGGGTTTACCCTTATAACAACACGCAAACCCCCTATATATAAAACTGCTTATTGTGCTAAAAGTAATTAGTACTTGTTTCAATGGTTTCAGCAAAAGCCCAAATGTACAAAAATTTTCAGCTCTAATTTATTGTCAGGGGTTTTTCTTATGTATCGCATCGCATTCTTTTCCAGGCACAATATTGTTACGCACAACTTAGTTTCTATCTTGTTGCTGTTAATGTTCACATCAGCACAGGCTGAATTAATACTAACAGCACCACCTCGTGAAAACGCTGCTGATGGTCAATTACAATACGGGCCGTTGGCAAAAGAATTGAGTGCAATACTGGGCGAAAAAGTCACTTATAAACAGCCTAAAGGCTGGTTGTACTACCAACGTGATATGCGCCATGACCGGTTCGATATTGTTTTTGATGGGCCACATTTTATGTCCTGGCGCATCAAACAATTCAATCACACACCAGTAGCAAAATTACCTGGCAAGCTTAGCTTCATTATTATTGCTGAAAAAGATATACAGGATATAAACAACGTTAACGATCTGGTAAACGTCCCAGTATGCGCAATAGCACCACCTAACCTTTCCACCATGACGGTGCTGGCTCAACTAAAAAACCCAGTACGTCAGCCTAAATTAATTACGGTCAAAGGCGGTATGAAGGCTGTGTACAACTCATTCAAAGAAGGGAAATGCGTGGCGGCTATATTACGCGACAAATTCTTTGACAAAAAAATACCTGAACAGGAACGCAATAATTTAAAAATAATATTTGCAAGTGTTCCGGTTAGTAACCAGGGAATTACAGTCAGCAGTCGAATAAACTCCGAAAAACGCGCTTTGATTACCAGCGCACTCACCGATATCAACACAGGCACACAGCCCATACTAAAACGGTTTTCTGGCAAAGCTGAAAAAATGCTGCCAGCCACTCTTAACGAATATGATGCACAACACATGCTACTTACCGATGTTGTGCTCGGTTGGGAAATTACGAACCAGAACCTTCATACCTCAACTCAGTGATTTCTGATGAATTATGCGTACCCACGCAGGAACGTGGGTACGAGAAAAAATAACAAACGAAACCAGCATACTGATGGAAACCATTAATGCCATGGTAAAAACAGGATAGGGCTGGAGAGTTATTCCTGACTCTATGCTCAATGATTCGCTGAGCACCATAGCCTTGAAAGATGTGAAAATGGAAACGTGAATTAGGCGTTGTTTTTCACAAGGCAAAAACCAGTTCGAGTGCGGCGAATGCTTTGATGGGTTCGTTACGCTCTACGGCGTAGTTGTTGGTCTTTGGTCTCTGACCACCGACCTCTGACTTTTCATTTTACCTCCCCACTTGAGCTCACAGAGGAGCGAATGTAATGTTCGGAGGCTTTCCGCGAGGACTGTCTGAGCCCATGTGGTTTATGGATGAGTTCCGCAGCGGCCGAACAGTGCGTAAGTGACGATGGAACCCTCGGCACTTTTCCGAGGGTGAGCGATTCGGGGCGGCATTTTTCTGGTTACTCTTTTGTTGCTGTAGACAAAAGAGTAACTCGCCATCAAGGCGACAAATTTGATGGGATCAAATTTGCATGAACGAAGTGAGCCCGAAGGGTGAGGCGCATGGACGCGCCGAATAAACCAAATGACCGAAAGTAAAAAACTGTTTCAGAAAACACAAAAACGAGATCCTCACGTCGCCCAAAAAACTAAACGGGCTCCTCAGGATGACAAACTACAGATTGCCGCGCTACCGCTCGCAATGACGGCAATATAGAAAAACAATTAACCACGAACAGGCTGAATAAATTTCCAGACAATCCCCACCGCCAACACCGTACACCCCGCCGCAAACACAAACAAATAAGTCGCCCCCCACTGATCCCAAACCAGACCACTTACCAGGCTCCCCACGGCAACACCCGCACCATAGCTGATGCTGGAATACAAAGCCTGCCCGCGCCCCTGGTGACTGCCGGTAAAATACTCGTGCACTAATGAAATACCAACAGCATGAAACACACCAAACGAAAACGCGTGAACCAATTGTGCGAGGAACAACATTGATAAATCATCGACAAAAAAACCAATCATCAGCCAGCGAAGCGATGTCAGCAACAGTGTAACGATAAGCAATTTCCGTGCACCAAAAACCGGCAACAGGCGATGCATAAGAAGAAAAATAATCACTTCTGCCAATACACCGACTGCCCACAATATGCCAATCATGTGTGAACTGTAACCCTGCTCTTGCAGATAAATGGTGTAAAAAGTGTAGTACGGCCCGTGGCTGCATAGCATTAAAAAACAAACCACTAGAAAAGCCATCACTTTAGGTTGTTTTATAACATGCCAGATTGGCGTGTGATCTGTATGCGGCGTATTTAGTTTTTCGGGTACGATAAAACTGCTTAGTGAAATACAAACAAACGAAATAAATACAACAACAGGGACGAGACCAACTTCGTATTGCTGAATCAAATCACCGATGAGTACAACGACGCAAATAAATCCCAACGAGCCCCACAAACGAATCATGCTGTAGCGGTGTGTATCATTACCAAGATGATTCAGCGTAATCGCTTCAAACTGTGGCAGTGTTGCATTCCAGAAAAAACTGAACAGCACCATAGAGAATGCAAGCCACCACAACTGTTGATTAACAAATACCAGCGAAAAACTCAGCAAGGCAAGTATGCTGGTGACACGAATAATTAACATGCAACGGCGAGTATTATCTGCCAGCCAACCCCATATATAGGGAGCAACCAGTTTGGTGGCTGGCAGAATTGCTATAAGACTACCAATAGCGAGACTGCTATAACCGAGTGATTTTAAATACAGGCCCCAGTAAGGAATTAACACGCCCAGCGAAGCGAAGTAGAAAAAATAAAATCCGCTGAGCCGCCAGTAAGGTACGGTGCGCTTGCCCATCAATGAGAAAAACTAGCTCTGGGGCGGAATGACAGGCGTTCCTGAATGCACATCGGCATTCTGCCCTCTATTCCTCAACATATGATCCATCAACACGATAGCCAGCATGGCTTCGCAAATAGGTGTAGCACGAATAGCAACACAGGGGTCGTGTCGTCCATGCGTTACAACATCGACCGGCTTTCCATCGACATCAATCGTGTCGCCTGATAGTCGAATACTCGAAGTGGGTTTGAACGCGGTGTGAACAATAACATCCTGTCCCGATGAAATTCCACCGAGCACACCACCGGCATGATTGGTCTTAAAACCGTCAGGCGTCATTTCATCACGAAACTCGGTACCTTTTGCCGATACGCAGGCAAAACCATCGCCGACTTCAACCCCTTTGGCAGCATTGATACACATCATGGCATGTGCAATATCCGCATCAAGCCGGTCGAATACCGGCTCACCCAAACCGGGTGGTATACCTTCTGCTATCGCGGTAATTTTTCCGCCAACTGAGTTACCTTCTTTTCGCAAGGCATCCATATAGGTTTCCAGTTCTGCGACTCTGGTTTTATCACCACAGAAAAAAGCGTTGTTGTTTATTTCATCGCGATCGAGCATGGGCATTTCATTAGGGCCGAGTTGTGACATGTAACCGTAAATATTTATGCCATAACGATCTTTCAAATACTTTTTGGCGATGGCACCTGCTGCTACTCGCATCGCTGTTTCGCGAGCGGATGAACGGCCGCCACCGCGGTAATCGCGAAAACCGTATTTTTGCTGATAGGTATAATCGGCATGGCCGGGGCGAAATCGGTCCATGATGTTGCCGTAATCTTTTGAACGCTGGTCGGTATTTTCGATGAGCAAACCAATGCTAGTGCCCGTGGTTTTACCTTCAAAGATACCTGCCAGAATTTTCACCCGATCATCTTCGTGGCGTTGCGTAGTATGGCGTGAAGTACCGGGCTTACGTCGATCAAGGTCAACCTGTATATCAGCTTCTGAAATTTCCAGCCCGGGAGGGCAACCATCGACAATGCCCAGTAGTGCCGCGCCGTGTGATTCACCGGCAGTGGTGACTGTGAAGAGTTTTCCTATGCTGTTACCTGACATGCTCTATTTTCTATCGTGGTTTTTATTTTTGCTTGTTATTTATGAATAGTATCACAACTACATGGCATCGAATTCGGACTGATAATCTTCCAGTTGTTGCGCTGTTAGCAAAAACACACCCTCGCCGCCATGCTCAAAATCCAGCCACATAAAGGGAACTTCGGGCAGCGCTTCCTCAAGAGCGGGCTGGCTATAGCCAACTTCAACCACCAGAATGCCATAGTCGGAAAGAAACTCGCGCGCGCCCTGCAACATGGGGATGACGACATCCAGACCTGCCTCACCTGCGGCAAGACCTAAAGCAGGTTCGGCACGTGATTCATCAACCAGTTCTGCCATTTCCTGCTCTGAAATATAAGGTGGATTACTGACGATAATGTCATAGGGTTTTAGCGGGATATCCGCGTATAAATCTGACTCGACTAACTGCAGGCGCTGCTCCAGACCATGATTTTGACGATTTATTTCAGCCACCTTCAGAGCATCACCTGAAATATCACTGGCAACCAGTTGCGCCTGATCAAACGCATAAGCGCAGGCGATAGCAATACATCCACTACCGGTACACAATTCAAGCACTTTGGTAATGTCATCAGCATCAATCCACGGAGCGAACTGTTGCTGCACTAACTCTGCAAACGGAGAACGCGGGATCAAAACCCGTTCATCCACATAAAAACTCAGCCCTGCAAACCAGGCTTCATTGGTAATGTAGGCAGCGGGTTTTCTATTTTCGATGCGCTGATGATAATATTCCAGAATCGTCTTCTTTTCTTCGAACGTCAGCACACAGTCAAAAAAATCCTCACTGAAATCCGGCGGTAAGTTGAGCGCCGACAAACAAAGATATACCGCCTCATCCAGCGCATTCGGCATACCCTGCACAAAAGACAAACCCGCCTCATTAAAAGCACTGACGCCCCAACGTATCAGGTCACGCAATGTCATCAATTCACTGGCTATTTCATGGGTTTTCATGCTGCAGCTATTCTAGCTCTTAACTGCCATCTGTCCACTGACTTCTCCCGCCAGTAAGTCTTCCCTGTTAGTTGCACAGCGCTTATAATCTGCGCCATTATGAGTATAAACAGGCAAAATTCACTCCCCCTATTACTATCGGTCTTTTTTCTCGCATTATTCGCTGGAAAAATAGCACAAGCGGGACCTGCTCTGATTTTCGAAAATGTATGGATTGCGGAGGCACCTCCCGTCAGCAAGGTACTAGCCGGCTACATGAGTATTAAAAATACCGGCGACAAAGATCAAAAAATAATCTCTGCACAGTCCAATGATTTTGGCAGTGTCGAATTTCACCGCACTATCGAAAAAAATGGCATGGCGAGTATGCAACATCAAGCATCGCTGTTAATTCCTGCCGGTGGCAATCTGATATTTAAACCCGGTGATTATCACATGATGTTATTCAAACCCGTCAGGAAATTTCGCGTCGGCGATAAAGCCATTTTCAAATTTCAACTGGAAAATGGTCATTCAATCAATGCAACCGCTGTTGTAAAAAAAGCTTCAGCCGATACTTCTCACCAGCATCACTAATTATTTCAACCATCGACTCATAACAATAATGCGCGCATCTTTAAGAGACACTCTTCTCGCTTTACCCTTTTACGTTTTACCTCACCATGGCATTTCCTGGTGTATGTACAAACTTGCGCGTGTTCGGTCACGCCCACTGAAAAATTTAATCATAAAAATATACACTGCGTTAAATGCTGTAAAAATGGAAGAAGCGGTTATTGAAGACAAGTATGCCTACGAACACCTCAATGCCTTTTTTACACGCGCACTAAAACCGGAATGTCGCCCCTTTGATACTAAAAAAGACTCGTGGATCTGTCCGGTTGACGGCTCGGTGAGCCAGGCAAAAAATATTGAGCAAGGTCGAATCTTCCAGGCCAAAGGACATGAATACAGCCTGGTTGAGTTACTCGGTGGCGAGGAGACCAGGGCAGCGCCATTTAAAAACGGCCGGTTTGCGACGCTGTATCTTTCGCCGCGCGACTATCATCGCATTCATATGCCGGTTAAAGGCACACTTAAACACATGGCATACATCCCGGGACGTTTATTCAGCGTCGCAACACATACGGTCAATGTTATCCCAGGCTTGTTCGCACGCAACGAACGCTGCGCCTGTTTTTTCGATACCGAGTACGGCCCGATGGCGATGGTACTGGTGGGTGCAATTAATGTTTCCGCCATAGAAACTGTCTGGCACAAAGGCCGCATCACGGCAACGGACAATAGTATCAACCGATTTGATTACAATGAGGGTGAAGTTACGCTGGAACGCGGACAGGAAATGGGACGATTCAACCTGGGTTCCACTGTCATTGTTATTGCTACCGAACAACTGACATGGGACGCACTGATTCGACCCGGTGCAGAAATAAAACTGGGGCAATATCTAGGGCAACCCTGATCATATCTTCGGGCGGAACAACTAACTAGCAGATT
>QIHT01000127.1 GCA_003229115.1 Gammaproteobacteria bacterium
ACAGGCCATTGGAATTTCTTGTAGTATTTCGTCTGATTTCTTGTTCATGCACTAATACTAACAAAAACAAGCTATTGCGTAAAGTACAAATTTATATATATATTAATTATCTAGGTATCTCATTGATAATTAGCTTGATATTAATTAATCTATATGTTAATTTGCGTTAACTACATACTTCCGTATATACATTAATTTATAGAATAATACAATACCTGACTGAATCAGCTGATTCAGACACTAACTCAAGGTATGGACGATTTCCGCGAACGAATGTGCCGGTAAGGCCGTTTCCATGATTTCCTGCCCGGTTTGCCGGGTAATCTGGCTGGCAGAAAACAACCCCCTTACTCGGCCACCTTCAACCACCAGCAGGTGTGCTCGCTCAATCTGGTGCAGGGTGGCCACAATATGCCCCACTTTTGCACCTTTCATGTGCGACCACTCCATCACCCGGATATTTTCTAAAGCTGTCATAACGGCGCTGACCAGAATCTCACTGCGATCCATACGGGTGACCTGCTGCAATCGAATCGGCTCATCGCCCAGTATGTCATCCGCTGTAATCTGCCCGACCACCTCGCCGTTCTCATCCAGCACCAGCAATAGCCGAACACCGGCCGTTTTCATGCTGTTCAAGGCCACATCGATGGGGGTGTAGACAGCCGTCACCACCGGCTTGATCAGAGAAAAATCTGTGAATACCAGCATCGCTGGCTCATTGAAATGAACCAGTTCGGGCAGTTCTGACGGGGTTTCCAGCAAAACCCCAGCCTGTAGGAGCACACAGACACGCGGCGCGTAATCATCTTTCATGACATCCTCCTTTCCCTGATAAAGAGCAATGTTTGAACTACCAGTGTACGCCGACGAAAAATGAAATCCAGTGGTGATAAATCCCGCTCGGTGCGTTGAATAGGGTGGGTAGATTTCTTTTGAACCACAGAGGTCACAGAGGTACACAGAGTTTTACTTTGTTAACAGCGCCGTAGGCGCTGTTAACAAGAATTGGTTTTTCTCTGTGCACCCCCGTGACCTCTGTGGTTCAAGCTTTTATTAAACGGTGAACACATATATCACTTACAGCGAACGCTCGGCTTTAACCTCTTCCAGCCGCACAGAAATCTCCGGGTATTGTTTTGCAATTTCCAGCACGTCCTTGCTATTAATACGCAACAAAGTACATGCGGTTATTGCGAGCACATCGGCTTTGCGCACACTGTCACTCAACAATGCCATCTCACCGAAAAATTCACCCGCACCCAGTTCAATAACTCTGTTTTCTTCACTAGCATTTTTCAGCAGGACTTTTACCCTGCCCCGCGCAATGACATACAAAGCATCGCCCTGTTCACCTACACCGATAATCGTATCACCTTCAAGGTAGTTTACCGGCTTTGCGCACTGCGCAATTTTATCAAGTGCAACATCCGAAAGGCCCGAAAGCAGTGAAACAAGTTCGACCAACTCGCGTGATGACAAACCTTGAACAGGCTCGCTGATAGCGGGCATTTTCTCAATGGCATGCTGGACGCGCTCCTCCAGATAAAGGAATACTTTTGTCGTAATATTCCCCCTGTTGTGCGCCTCTTCTATATTATGCAAAGCAGCAACCAGTGCAGATCTCGAGCATAACCTGACTTCAAAGCGATCAAAAAACTCAGGGAAGGAGTTGCGCGTATCCGATATATGCTCTCGGAAATATTTCAGGTGCCGCTGGTATATTTCTTCTATCCTTATACAATAATCTTTAGCAACACCATCTTCGTTTATCTCCTTTAACGCGGCCTCTGCCATGATGATGCGCGCAACATCACGCATCAAGTGACTCGCCAAACGTTTATTCTGATAGTGTGATAACAGGCTCGTGGCCCAGTCTTTTTCACGCATGCGTTTAACCAGGTTGTCTTCAAGACGCAAAAAGAAACTGTCTTTCCTGTCCGTCTTTTTCTCTTTACCAACGCGCTTCTCGGTAACAATGTGTTCGCGTTTACGAACAATCTCGCCGCGTAAATCGAGATAGGCGTATTGATTGAGCACGCCCGCCTTAAACAGATTGTCCATGGTTTGATATTCAGCATTGAGCGCACACAGCCGTTGATACCTGAACTCATCGTCACAAACCACTTCTGGCATCCATTTATCCAGTATGCTGCTGGTTTCTTCCAAAATTGAATGCTGGTTAGCCCTGGTCAATAACCCTGAGTCACTGAACTGATTAAGAATATGATTAACCGCCTGTTTCGCACCAATAATGCCGCGACTCAGTTCGGCATTCTCCTCCGAACTTAAACTGTCGATACCCAGCTTTTTAATCAGTGGCCGAATCGTAGGTGCATTAATTAGCATGGTAAACAACACAACACCCAGCGTCAGGTGAATCAATAACTCACGCCCCGGCAAATCAACCGGTAAAGACAATACAATGGCAATCGCCAGACCACCTTTAAGGCCGCCCCAGAACATAATGTGACGCTCACCCAAAGTGACGTGGGGCAACTTGAACAGTTTTTCCGTTAGCGGCACAAAACTGTAGATATTCGCCGCGCGTGCCGCCTGCACCAGAAGCACTGCCAGCATAATGTACCAAAAATCACCCATTAAACTTTCCAGATCAACCAGCAAACCGACAAACAAAAACAGCAGGGTATTACAAATATGTGAGATGAACTCCCACGTCTCGTGCATGACATCAACGGTTTCACGCGACAACCGTGGCATGCCAAAAATACCAAAAACAATCGCACAGGCAACCACGGCCATCACACCTGAAACATGAAGACTGTGCTCTGCAATAACGAATGACAGGTAAGCCAGCACCAGGGAAAGAATCAATACCGCACTAATTTCATGCGCGAAACGCGTCATCATCCAGCTAATCACCAAACCAAACACGGTGCCTACCAGTACACCGCCAAAAAACACCACTAAAAACTGGCCAACTGCAGTGCCGGCGATACTCCAGCCACTATCCGCACTGACACCATATAAACCCAGTAAAATAGAGACGATGACGATAGCCGTCGCGTCATTGAGCAAGGATTCACCTTCGACCAGAACAGTCAGACGCTCAGGCGTGCCTAATTCCTTAAACAATGAAATAACAGCCACCGGGTCTGTGGCTGAAATCAGGGCACCAAACAACAAGGCCACCAGAAAGTCGAGTGGCAATACCAACCACACAATAATGCCAATGGCGGCTGTCGAAACCAGTAATGCGGGCACGGCCAGTGTTAACACCGGTGCAATGTCTTTGATAAGTTGCCTGGCATTAAGATTCAAGCTCGATTCAAAAATCAATGCCGGTAGAAAAATAAACAACACCAGGTCAGGTGTTAACTGAAATTGCTGTAGAGGCTCAAGCAGAGGCCAGACGCCTGAAAGCTTCGTCAATGCAATACCGATAAGAATAAGAATAACGGTATAAGGAATAGGCAACTTGCGAAATACGCCGGAAGCGACAATGCCTGTCGCTAACAGGAACATAATGACAAGGACGTATTCTGATAGTGGCATACTGGCTCCCGTTAGAACCCGGTCAGTCTACCCCAGAGAGAGTGAAATTACATGCATGCCTGATGGGCGAAAACAATAAACATAAAACCTTTTGATCCGCAAATAAACGCGAATAAAAAAAACAAATTCCTGGCCGCGAAGAACGCAAAGGACGCGAAAAAAGATAAAATCTTTGGTTAAAACATAAGTGGTTTGTTTTATTCGCGCCCTTTGCGTTCTTCGCGGCTTAAGGGTTTTGTTTTTAACCTAATCCTTATTTGCGTTTATTCGCGTGGGGCCGTGTAGCGGCAAGCGGATCAAAGCCTTTAATCCAGAACGTGCGACACTAACCCGTCAGCCAGCTTGGGCTCAAACCAGGTAGACTTCGGCGGCATCACTTCGTTAGCATCCGCCACAGCCATCAGGGCTTCCATGCTGGTGGGATAAAGCGAAAACGCGATCGCCATTTCACCGCTGTCCACACGTTTTTCCAGACCTTCTAAACCACGAATACCGCCAACAAAATCGATTCGGTTATCAGTGCGTGGGTCGGAAATACCCAGTACAGGGTCAATCAGGTTATTTGCCAGCAAGCTCACATCCAGTGACTGCACGGGGTCATCAGGAATAAGATTCGAATTAATCTTCAGTCGATACCATTGCTTGTCAATGTACATGCCAAATTCACCTGAACCTGCAGGTGATACTGCGGCTGCTTCAACAGACACGGAAAATGAAGTCTCGATCTTATTCAATACCTCTTCTTTACTTAAGCCATTCAGATCTTTAATCACGCGATTGTAATCCAGTATTTTCATCTGGTTGTGCGGATAAATCACTGACAGGAAATAGTCACTGTTAGCATTACCATCACCGCCTTTTGTTTTTGCAACGCGCGATGCAGAAGCCGAACGATGATGACCATCAGCAATGTAAATCGCCTGCATGGCTTCAAAGCCTTCACTTATTTTTTTAATTGTCGTTTCATCATTAATCACCCAGAAAGTATGCTGCACACCATCATCTGCCGTGACATCAACCACTGGATCAGTTTTTGAAGTTTGTTCAAGAATGTTATCCATCTCGGCCTGCGATTTATAAGCCAGCAACACCGGCCCGGTTTGCGCATTGAGCGCTTCGATCTGGCGAACCCGGTCATCTTCTTTGGCAGGGCGGGTGAATTCATGTTTGCGCACACGATTGATATCGTAATCAGCTACTGAAGCAGCTGCCACTAAACCCAGTTGCGAGTGGCCATTCATAATCAGCCGGTAGACGTAGTAACAATCTTTTTCCTCACGCATCAATATGCCTTCGTCCAGCATTTTTTGCAGGTTCTCAGCTGATTTTGCGTATACCGCAGGATCATAAGGATCAGTATCTTCCGGCAGGTCAATTTCGGCCTTGGAGATATGCAGAAAACTCCACGGTTTGCCTTTTGCACGCTCGCGCGCCTCAGCGGAATTCAGCACATCGTAAGGCGGGGCAACCACTTCTTCAGCGCGCTCGGGAAGCGGACGCAGGCCAGCGAAAGGACGAATTAAAGGCATAACTTGTTTTCTATGTGAGATTAAGGAGGCCGGTATTATACAGAGAAGTCCGTAGGCCGGGATAAGGCTTTATCGTTCCCGGCGTGTCCCAGCGTGCCCCGGGTTTGCCTGCAACGCTTCACTTATGCAGGCCTACATCGTGAAATGGCGTGTTTTGGAAATACCGTAGTCAATCAATCCCATTGTGGCAGCACTATTCTGCGTAGCGGGCGTACTGCCAGAATAATCAACAACACGGCACTACCTACCGCCAATGCTTCCGGTAGCATGTTGTGCGCCTCGCCCAGTTTTGCATCAATTTGCCAGTTCATTGGCTCGATCAGTGCTTCCAGCAACAGCCCCATAACCACACTGACCACAGAAATGCCCAGCAAATAAACCAGGGTTATCTTCATGCCCAGCTCTTTTCTGACCAGGGCAAAACTGGCAATGTTTGTCGCCGGGCCTACCAGTAAAAATACCAGTACCGCACCGGGTGAAACCCCCGCCAGCAATAAACCCGCAGCAACCGGTGTCGATGCCACCGCACAAATATACAAAGGAATACCCACTACCAGCATAATCAACATTGCCGTCAAACCCTGGCCCCACTGTGCTAGCCAATCTGGTGGAATAAAGGTAAACATAGTGCCCGCAATCACGATACCAATAGCCATCCAGACAGAAATATCATCAAGCAACTCGGAACCTGCGTAACGCAGGGACTGTAAAAAGCGATGGGGCTTTTTCTTAACAACCGTTTCTTCAGTACAGCAGGAAGACGGTTCTTCAGTTGTGACCGACTGACAACAACCGGACATTTCTTCAATATCACCAGTAACCTTCACTACTTCATCATTAATAAACGCTGTCATCATGCCCGTCACTATCGCACTCATCAGTGCAGCAACGGGGCGATAAATCGCCATCACCGGCCCCATTAATGCATAAGTAACTGCAACAGAATCGATGCTGGTTTCAGGCGTTGAGATAAGAAATGAAACTGTCGCTTCTTTAGAAGCCCCGGCACGGTGCAAGCCTATAGCCACTGGCAGCACTCCACAGGAGCACAGGGGAAGCGGTGCACCAAACAATGCGGCACGCGATACCGCACCGATACCACGGCCACCGACCCAGCGTCGCATGGTTGCTTCAGAAATATAGGATTTTATAAAACCAGCGGCAAGCAAACCAATTAACAGCCAGAAAGCTGTATCCAGATATACCGCCCAGATATTCTCTAACAATTCGATCATAACTCCCATTATACCCTTACCAGTCACGCACCCATTACAGCCCGTCAAATGCTAAAATGCATGGCTATGAAAACCGAACTACTCAGCCCCGCAGGCACCATCAAGAACATGCGCTACGCTTTCGCCTACGGTGCAGATGCAGTGTACGCGGGCCAGCCGCGTTACAGTCTTCGTGTACGCAACAATGACTTCAAAGATGAAAATCTGGCCATTGGTATCGCTGAAGCCCACAAACTGGACAAAAAGTTCTTCCTCACCTCTAACCTGATGCCCCACAACAGCAAGGTGAAAACCTATATCAAGCATCTCGCGCCCGTTATCGCTATGAAACCCGATGCCCTCATTATGGCCGATCCCGGTTTGATTATGATGGTGAGAGACAAGTGGCCTGATATGCCGATTCATTTATCCGTGCAGGCCAATACCGTGAATTACGCCACGGTAAAATTCTGGCAGCGCATGGGTGTCGAGCGCATTATTCTTTCTCGCGAGTTATCACTGGATGAAGTTGCTGAAATAAGACAGGAATGCCCCGACATCGAACTCGAAGTATTTGTTCACGGTGCATTATGTATCGCCTACTCCGGTCGTTGCTTGCTGTCGGGTTATTTTAATCACCGCGATCCGAACCAGGGCACCTGCACCAATTCCTGCCGCTGGGATTACAAAACACTGGAAACGGTTGAAACACCCGAAGGTAATCTCGAACCCAAACACCCGCTTAAATCAGACATTCCGGTGAAAGTTGAAACAACAACATCATCCATGGGCAACGGTATACGTCACCCACTTGCTGACGAGGCCTATTTACTCGAAGAAGCAGGCCGGCCCGGTGAGTTAATGCCGGTGACTGAAGATGAGCACGGCACCTACATCATGAATTCAAAAGACCTGCGCGCGATTGAGCACGTACATAAACTGGTCAACATTGGCATTAACTGTTTAAAAATCGAAGGCCGTACCAAATCACATTATTATGTTGCACGCACTGCGCAAAGTTATCGTATGGCGATTGATGCTGCCGAGCGCGGTGAAGCATTTAATCCGGAACTGCTGGGCGAACTTGAAAATCTGGCTAACCGCGGTTACACCGATGGTTTTTTTGAACGTCACCATACACACGATTACCAAAACTACATCGATAGTCATTCAAAAAGCCGTCAACAAGCATTTGTTGGAGAAATACTGTCTTACGATAAGAATTCCGGCATTGCAGAAATTGATGTGAAAAATAAATTCAGTGTCGGCGACAAACTGCAGTTGCTCACCCCGACTGGCAATGAAGACATCACTGTAGAGACTATGGAAAACCAGTACGGCGAAAAAATGGAATCGGCTTTAGGTAGTGGTTATTTTGTGCGTATGCAGTTACCGGAATCAGCCACTGATCAAAGTTTGTTGGCGAGGTATATTTAAAAATCTTTTTTACCACAGAGGCACAGAGAACACAGAGGAAAGCTAAGGATTGTTACCACAATTCATTAAACGCTGTCACCTCAAACAGATGCAAGAGGTTTTCTTAACCCTGGTATATCTTTCGCATTCGGTCTAGATAACAGAGAGTTAAAAACAAGCTTTCCTCTGTGTTCTCTGTGCCTCTGTGGTAAAAAGCTTTTTTTTCAACTCCGAAACATTCGATACAAAACCACCCCGTAAAGCACAAGATTTATCGCCACAACCAACAAGCCTAACGTTGTTTGAATATCCCGGGTTAGTCCCGACGGATAGATAACCGGCATTATGTAATGTTCGATAAAACCTTCGTCATAACCTTCCTGCCCTGCCAGCACCCGCAATTTGTTCTCCCACGGCGTTAGCGGACAGACCCAACCCTTCAACTCGACAATCGCGCCCCATCCAGCTACTGGTAAATGCAGCCATGCTAACCAGTGCCATTTCAAAACGGCAAAACCACCAAAAACCACGAACAGGATGAATGCCAGATGTGCCACCAGCAGCATTTCAGCAAGAATGCGATAAATCATAACTTCACCTTACTCCAAAGTTAATTGCAGAAACACCTTAATTAATGCGTTAATATGAAGACATGAACACAGCTCTGATCTTACTGGCTGGCACGCTAGGCGTTGCCACTCAATCTTTACATACCCGCACCAATGACATACTGATTGAGTTTGCGCCACGCACGCCCGATCAGATGACTTCATTCTACGAGGCACGTGGTTTTCCAAAAGCCATGCTCGATAAACTCAAGCACACCTGTTATATAACCGTGCGAATTCACAATACCAGCCAACAACAAATATGGCATGACCTGGGAAACTGGAAGTTCAGCGTTAACGGCAAACCCTTGATACGCGAACACCGTGATGTCTGGAAACAGCGTTGGCAGGATATGGGGATACCACTGCGATTTCAATCCACATTCCGCTGGACACTATTACCGGAAACACTCGATTATTTACCCAGTGAGATTGAAGGCGGCAACATTATACTACCCAGAACCGACCAGCTTATTACACTGAAAGCCAACTTTAAAACAGGCGAAGACCAACAAGGTCCCGTTATCAATATCGAATATGACCAACTTAAATGTGCAGATGACTCCCCAACAAAGAGCGAACCATGAAACGTAGAATTGTACTGATACTGATGGTGTTGCCATTACTCCTGGTGGATAATCACACGTACGCTGCTGAAGCACCCTTTGGGCTACGCATTTATGAAATAGGTCACGCGCCCAATTTCAAACTCAACAATAGCGATGGCGAAGCTTTTGAACTTGATAGCACACGCGGTCAATGGGTGTTTTTGCATTTCTGGGCAAGCTGGTGTGGTCCCTGTCGCAAGGAAATGCCATTAATACAAAAGCTCTCGGAAAAAATAAATTCAGATAAATTTCGAATCGTGATGGTTAATACGTCCGAAGACGAAGACACCGTCTTCACTTTTCTGGCAACCCTTTCTATTGATATCGATACCTTAATGGACACTGACGGGCAAGTTACCGAAGCCTGGAAACCACGCGGTTTACCGACAACTTTTTTGATTGATCCACACGGAAAAGTTCGTTATCAAGCTATTGGTGGGCGGCAATGGAATAATCCAGTGTATATCAATTTTCTTAAGACGCTGATTTCAAATCAGTAGGGTGGGCACTGCCCACCATTTTCTGACGGATAAACATGGCGGGCAATGCCCGCCCTACGCCTCTGTAAGCAGCCTATTTAATACCCATCCTTACTTCCATTAAAATTGATTCTCACATCATCAATCACTAAAGTTCTCCACGCAGATGACTCCGTACCGAAGTCTGAGCTTTCAAGTAAAGACTCAGCGGCTTCGACATCAATTTTCCCCGTCGACCATGATGTGCCGATTTTATCCCAACCCGTATCGGTTAACCCATACACACGGACATAGCTGAAATATTGTTGACTAGTATTTAACAGGTACTCATTTTTATCATCCCCGTAAATATCTACCGCAATCAGAAAACAAAACTTGTCTTTAAAACACGAAGTAAGTTCTGTTCTATTGTCAAATAATACCTGTAGAAGAGCAGCAGGTATTTTAGTACCCACTGGGTATATTCTTATATGTTCTTTTAACTCTTCTGCATTTTCTATTCGGTCATAAACACCCCACTTATTATTAGCCACCAGTACATTATCAATGTACTTCAGCTTT
>QIHT01000077.1 GCA_003229115.1 Gammaproteobacteria bacterium
CACAGGTCGGGGTTAATGGCATCACCGTGACCGAAGTCAAAGGCTTTGGTCGTCAGAAAGGGCACACCGAGTTGTATCGCGGTGCCGAATACAAGGTCGATTTTCTTCCAAAAGTGAAACTGGAGATTGCTGTATCCGAGGAAGATACAGACAAAGTCATTGAAGCCATTCGCAGCGCAGCAGCGACCGGCAAAATAGGCGACGGAAAAATCTTCGTATCATCCATTGAGCAGGCTATCCGTATTCGCACTGGCGAATCCGGAAAAGAAGCGCTCTAAAACTCTCGGGAGAAAACAATGAATTTATTTAAAGGCCTGACAGGGGCTGTCGGTGCAGTATTATTATTACTACCGCAAGTTGTGATGGCGGACACACTGGATACCGGGGACACTGCCTGGATTCTCACTTCAACCGCTCTGGTATTGTTTATGACACTGCCCGGTCTGGCCCTGTTTTATGGCGGGCTGGTTAGAGCAAAGAATGTATTGTCGGTGTTAATGCAATGTTTTGTGATTGCCTGTGTCATTACTATTGTCTGGGTGGTGTACGGTTACAGCATGTCGTTCTCTGACGGCGGCAGCATGAATGCCTGGGTCGGTGGATTGGGTAACGTATTTCTCGGTGAAGTTGCTCGTGGTTCAATGAGCGGCACCATTCCTGAGACCGTGTTTGTCATGTTCCAGATGACCTTTGCTATTATTACACCGGCACTGATTATCGGTGGTTTTGCCGAACGCATGAAATTTTCATCCATGTTGTTGTTCAGTGTTTTCTGGGTCACTGTGGTTTACTTCCCGGTGTGTCACTGGGTATGGGGCGGCGGTTGGTTGGCCGAAAAAGGCATACTCGATTTTGCAGGTGGTATGGTGGTGCATATTACTGCGGGTGTCGGTGCCATTGTGGCTGCGGTTGTCATGGGAAGCCGCAAGGGTTTTCCAACCACACCGATGATGCCACACAATATGACCATGACGGTGACAGGCGCGGCGATGCTTTGGGTCGGCTGGTTTGGTTTTAATGCCGGTAGTGCGCTAGCTGCTAACGGAGATGCGGGCATGGCGATGTTAGTCACCCATATCAGCGCAAGCTGTGGCGCATTTACGTGGGCGGTGATGGAGTGGATTAAACACGGCAAACCCAGCGCATTAGGTACTGTGACTGGTATGGTGGCGGGTTTAGGTACGATTACCCCGGCTTCGGGTTTTGTCGGCCCGATGGGCGCGTTGGTGATTGGTATTTCGGCCGGCGTGGTTTGTTTCTATGCCACCGGTTTCATTAAGCAGAAGCTGAAAATTGATGATTCACTGGATGTGTTCCCGGTGCATGGGGTCGGCGGTATATTAGGTACGCTGATGGCGGGTATTTTTGTTTCAGCAGGATTAGGCGGTGCCGGTCTTGCTGAAGGCATGACCATGAGTTCGCAGCTAGGTGTGCAGTTGACCGGGATTGTTGCTGTTGTTGTCTGGACTGCTGTGGCCACCTTTGTCATTCTGAAGGTAGTTGATGCAATAACCGGGCTGCGTGTTTCTGACGAGGATGAAATCCAGGGTCTGGATATTTCGCAGCATGATGAGCGAGGTTATATTCTCTAGTTTTGTGAATACACAGTTATTGCTGAATGAAAAAAGCCGGACTCACTCCGGCTTTTTTCATGCTATAAATAAAGGTATTAAAAAGAAAGCTAATACGAGCAAAAGCAATGAAGAGTCTGTTAGTCATCGTCGCCATTCTATACACCGCTAGCGTACAGGCTGAAGTCTATAAGTGGGTGGATGAAAATGGCAGGGTGCATTATGGTGACAAACCAGGTGCCGGGAGTCAGGCAATAGAAGTCAGGCAATACGAAACGTCAAATAAACCTGCAAGCTCGGGAGGGGATGAATTATCGCGTGATAAAAAACGCCAACGCATTTCCGATATGCTGGAAGAGGACAGGCTGACAAAAAACAAACAGCGTGAGAAAAAAAATAAAGAACGCGAAAAGAAAAAACGAAAATGTAACCGGTTAAAAGATCGTCAGCGACACTATGAGCGTGCTAGTGGTTTGTACAATCTGGATAAAGATGGCAACAGGATTTATATTTCAAATGAACAACGTGAAAAATCCGAACAAAAATTGCGTCAGCAAATAAAAAAAGCGTGTGGTTGATCTGATGCTCAAGATTGTTAGCTTAATTTTCAGGCATGGTTGTAAGCAGCTTTAAAACAAAAATTGGTCCACAGATGAACGTAGATAAACACAGATAAAACCTTATTTAGCCGCGAAGAACGCGAAGGGCGCAAAAAAACCTTTGTTTTAGTTACTAGCTAATTATTCTTTTGTTTTTGACCTTTTCGCGCTGTTTGCGTATTTCGCGGCCATGTTTTTTCTCTGTGTTTATCTACGTTCATCTGTGGACTATTTGTTTTTAATGTTTGTGTGAATTAGTAGACTAGTGCTTTTGTTTTAAGTCAGCGCTATTTGTTCAGGCCGGTGACAACACGACTGAGCGCATGGTCGAACACTGAATGCCCCATGATGGTTTTTGACAGACCTTGATCAAGCTCATCGCTAAATTCTTCAAAACTCTTTTCGATAATAATGCCGCCCTGGTAATTGACAAAAACAAGATTTGCGTCCTGCGCGATGATGACGGACAGTTTGCCGCGACGTAAGATTTTGTCTTCACCCATATAAAGCTGAAACCACATGCCTGGCATAACATCGGCGGGCAACGGTGGAACGGGAGGCTCTTCATCCTCAATAAGTTCCGGTTCAGTGACCTCCTCGGCCTGGGTTTCCTGTTCGTCCTCTGTGGTGTTCTCAACTTCAACTTCCTGCGCTTCTTCAATTTCTTCTTCACTGAAGTCGGCGTTGTCGATATGGTTTTGATAAACATCTTCAAGGCCATGAATCACTGCTTCGATATCTTTTTTGGACTGGTTGGTGAGATTTAGATATTCCAGCGCTGTTTCAACCAGTCTGTCTTTGCTGCCTTTCAACTTGTTCAGATCCTGAACGGTTTTCAAAGGCTGTATGCTTTCAATAATGTCTCTGAGCGTTACAACAATGGTTACCCATTCATCGTTTTCTTTGCCGTGATTAAGGTAATGGTTATACATTATCGTCGGCCAGCGTTTGAGAACCAGCGCATGCGTAGATTCGGGCAGGGTTTTCCCCCGGGTAATGCTTCTCAGTGATTTGAGTACGGTGTTTCGCGCATGTCCACGAAGTACCTGGAGTTGGGTTTCTTCCTCCTGCTTACGTGCCAGTTCTTCACGTTCATCATCGAATGCGTTGAGTGAGTCCAGGGCTTGCTGGAAACTGCTGGTTTGTAGTTCGAATTCGGTGACCAGCTTGGAAATAATTCTGTCCAGCTCAATGTAAACTTCATCAGAATGTTCGGTAACGCCTATACCTACTTCAGCAATTCGGTCGAGAAGAACGCGAGCAGGGTGATCGTCATAGATGAAAAATTCCTGATCGACCATAGAAGCTTTAATGACTGGAATTTGTAGCCTTAAAAGCAGTGCTTTAATCGTGTCGGATATATCTTCATCTTCGATGATGGCATCAAAAATCAGCTCGATAAAATCGATGGTTTTTTCTGCAATGCGGTTAATACGTTTGGTAACAACACCGCCCGAGGTTTTCGAGATTTCTGCGAGCACCGCCTGTTTGATGGCTTCGCCATCGAATTTTAGTTCGCCAGAACTGCTGAATTCAGGGTTTATCTGCAATCCCGAAAGAGCCGTCAGAATATCGGAATGACCATAAAATTGCTTGTTAGCGGCGGGGTAAGCTTCGCTACCTTCCCCGTGGTCTTCTTTGGATCCTGCCCCGGGTGCAATAGGCGCACCCAGATACTCTCCCAGTGTCTGGCTTACATGGCTGGCTGGCATGCCAGCAGTATTATGCTGGTAGCTGCCGTCAGCTTGCTCCCCGCTGCTCTCGGCGTCGGTATTCGCGTTTGAAGAACCGCCACTGGATCCTGCCTGGCCTTCACCACCAGCACCGTCGCCTTCGGAACCACCGTATGATCCGGCTGCACCTGCCTGGCCTTCACCACCAGCGCCACCGCCTCCGGGACCACTGTGTGAACCGGCACCGGGCTGGCCTTCGCCACCAGCGCCACCACCTCCGGGTCCACCGTAAGATCCAGCCGCACCGGCCTGGCCTTCACTACCACTTTCGGCTCCGCCGTGTGACCCAGCCGCACCTGCCTGACCTTCACCGGCCTGCTGGCCAGTGCGTCCAGGGAATCCCATACCTGCCCGTGAACCGGCACTGCTACCACCGCCCCGATGACCATGACCGGGTGTGGCAGTCATTGCATAACCACCCTGGTTAATGGGTTGATCCATTTCACCTTCACCACCATCCTCCATGTGTTCTTCAGGCGGTGGTGTCGGGCGTTTTTTAGATTTTGATTTGCTGGCGTGCAGTTTTATCTGCGGCAGTATGCCGGCATCAATTAACAGGTTATTGGTGGCGTCATAAACCGTATCGAGCTTGCAGGCCACGTTGATGTCAAACATGTCGAACACGAGTTTTTTGTTGGTGATGTCAAAGTACTCACCGAGTGCTTCGTCAAATGCCTGACAGATGTTGATCGGATCCAGTGCATTTTTGGAGAAGATTTTTGGTGTTTTGAGCGCCAGATGCTCGAGTCGGGCTTCGAGGTGTGAAATGGCTTCGCGAAACCTTGCTGCTGCGTCACCGCCCACTCTCTTGACCATGACCATGTCTTCCATTTCGTCCTGGCCCATCAGGCTTAGCTCATCTTCACTGTCCGAGGTCTTTTTTTTCTTTCTGGCTTCAGCTTGAGCAAAAGGCTTCAGCAAATTTTTTGTGTTAATCAGGAAATCGGTGGAGATGTCAGGTTTAAACTCACGCAGATTGCGCATGAGCTCAAAATAGCGATTTTGATCTTCATTGCTATTCGCACTATCAGCAAGCTCGAATAGTTTTTCATCGGCATCATTGAACATTTTGGAAAGCATTTCCTTGAGGTGAGTTTCAAGGCTGTTCCTGATATCGGTGATCAGTTTTTCAAAATTCTTGTCTTTTTTTGAACTGGTTCGTTTTTTTGACATTTGCGGAACTAATTAACTCTCAAGGAACTATAAGTATAGATAGAATCCATCACTATGTAATTATATCTTTCTAAATTACACAGCGCCTGATTTCCTGATGGTTGTATGTGCCATTATGTCAGATTTTCTAATTTTTTTCGCTGAGGGACTGGTGATCAGAGTTGTCATGGTTTATGACCTTGTTCTATGGGCCTGTTTTTAGGGCTGACTATGCATTTTTACAGGGTTTTTTATTGCATCTGAAGGCTCAGCAACTATTCTTAATGGGTGAGAGCCAATGGAAGGCACGGGGCTGCTTAGCCAGAAAAAATGTCATTAAATCAGCCTGTAAATAACATTTTATGAGTATGGATATGAGTGACCAAGACACCACATCGCCAACAGAAAAAGCCGAAATTCTGATCATTGACGATTCCAAAGTCATCCGCAAAGCGGCGGCGAAAATGCTGGGTGATTCGTATATTGTTCGCGAAGCCGTTGATGGTAGAGACGGTTGGCAACAGTTGCAGCAAAACGCAGCGATTTCGGTGGTATTCACCGATATGCAAATGCCCGTCATGAATGGCATGGAGTTGCTGTCCAATATCCGGAAATCTGATGATGACCGTATATCCGTCCTGCCGGTAATCATCATTACCGGTCAGAACGATACAGAAGAAACCAAACGTGAAGTTTTTGATGCAGGTGCCACAGACTTCATAACCAAACCTTTTGGTTCTATCGATCTAATGAGCCGGGCCAAGTCCTACGCACAGCTCAACCGCAAGGTAGTAGAACTTGAAAAACAAACCGGTCACGACAAGCTTACAGGTTTATTTAATGCGAACAGTCTCGAAGAGCAGGGCGATAAAGCGCTGTCATTTGCTCTTCGGCATAAATTAAATATTTCTGCGGCCTATCTGGAAATTGACGAGTTTCAGGAACTGTTTTTGGCGCATGGCAAAATAGTGGCGCAACAAATTATTGTTGCTGTTGCGAAACGTCTGGAAGGCACCCTTCGTACAGAAGATGTGGCTGCCAGAATAGGTGTCGCCAAATATGCCATTCTATTACCACTGACAAACACAACACACGCGAAAATCGTTGTAGATCGTATCAGGGAATCAATAAATAAACTTATTTTTGATACAGGCAAAGAAAAAATACGGGTAGTTTTAGCTGCTGGTATGACTTCGCCAGAAGTCATGGAAGGGCTGAAGTTTTCTGATTTGATGGTGCAATCCGATGTTGCACTGAAGAGAGTATTAAACAGAACCGGTGAGAAAGTTGCTAATTACATCGAAGAAAAACCTGAAGAGGAGATTGATCTTAAGCCAGCAGCAACGCAGGAAGATTTGCAAGCAGCCTTTAAATTAATTCTTGAAGGCGAATACTACAAAATTGAAAGAGATCATCTGGATTATCTAATGGAACGCCTGACTCCGTTTCTTGACTATGTAGAAAACCAGGCAGATAAAGAACTGACAGGAACAGATTTACTAAGTTAAGGTGCTGTTAAAAGCTATCTACCACAGAGGCACAGAGTACACAGAGGTTTATTATGTTAGCTACGCCGTAGGCGTAGCTAACAATAAAAAGCCTTTCTCTGTGTGCTCTGTGCCTCTGTGGTAAAAAGTTTTTGACTTAGTTTTTTTTTGCGCGCTAATGCCGGTTTCGCCAGAATTTATGATATTTGATTAGAATTGCCTTAAACTAATAGCGTGAATAAAGAACTGCAAAGCCTGACGCCTGCCGACGCCTGGAAACTCTGCCAGGAAAATTCGCGTGCATTGTTAATCGATGTACGTTCAAGCATGGAGCATCTTTTCGTCGGCCACCCGGTTGGTGCAGTGCACGTACCGTGGATTGATGAACCGGACTGGGTGGTGAACTCGCATTTTGTTACTGACATTCGAAAATTAATCTTAGGCGGCGTTGTTGGAGATGATGATAGCAGTGTGCCTATTGTTCTTATTTGCCGTAGCGGTAAGCGTTCGAAGGAAGCGGGGCAGCTTTTGATTGATTCCGGCATCCACAATGTATATAACATTGACGAAGGTTTTGAGGGTGAATTAGATGATGAGCATCATCGCAGTACACAAGGTGGTTGGCGGTTTCATAATCTTCCGTGGCAGCAATGCTGACAAGACAGGTACTAGTTTCTAGTTTCGAGTGGCTAGGGAAAACCTTGAGTTTTTGACCACCTGAAGAAAATAACGTGGCTGATAAAATCAAAAAAACTGATACTGAGTGGAAAGAGAAATTAACGGATGATCAGTATCGTATTGCCCGGCAGGGTGGTACAGAAATAGCGTTTAGCGGAAAGTACTACAACAACAAGGATACGGGTACTTATAATTGTGTTTGTTGTGATGAGCCGTTATTTAGTTCTGAAGAAAAGTATGATTCTGGTTCCGGGTGGCCGAGTTTCTGGCAACCACTGGCCGGGCACAAGCCAGAGGAAATAAAAGATTCCACTCATGGCATGGTGCGTGTTGAAGTTAGATGCCCTTCCTGTGATGCGCATCTTGGACATGTGTTTGAAGACGGGCCGCAGCCTACGGGTTTGCGTTATTGCATTAATTCCGCGTCGCTGGACTTCGAGAATAAATAGTCCACAGATGAATGCAGACAAAATCTGATCTTGCCGCGAAGGACGCAAAAGGCGCGAAAAGTTCAAAAGCAAAACAATAATTTTTAGTAATTAAAACAAGGATTTTTTTGCGCCTTTTGCGTCCTTCGCGGCAAAAAAATAAGGTTTTATCTGTGGAAAATTTAACAGCAACTACCTCCAGGCTTAACCGCTTCAATCGTCGCAGATAAAACATATTCTTCCACACCACGTCCTGGTGCCCAGTCTTTTATAAAATCTTTTGATTCATCTTTAGGTGCAATTTGTATATCGGTAAAACCAGTATCAGCAAGAATTTGTTCCAGTTCACAGATCATTGACGCACCCGCCATGCAGCCTGAATAAAGTTGCAGGTCTTCACGTATTTTATCGGGTAACTCAACACTGGCGACAATATCTGAAATTGCCAGACGCCCACCTTTTTTCAGTGCGCGAAAAGCTTCTGCAAATACGCGGGATTTATTGGGTGACAAATTGATGACGCAGTTGGAAATAATGACATCTATTTCTTCATTAGCCACAGGCAAGTTTTCAATTTCTCCGAGTCTGAAATCAACATGTTTATATTCCCCCTTGTCTGCATTTGCACGTGCTTTGCTCACCATAGTGGGCGTCATATCTACACCAATGACTTTGCCCTGCTCACCGGTTTCAATGGCTGCGAGAAAACAGTCAAAACCTCCGCCACTGCCTAAATCAAGAACGGTTTCCCCTATTTTGATGCTGGCGATAGCACGTGGATTACCGCAACCCAGACCCATATCGGCGCCCTCAGGGACATTAACTAAATCGTCTTCGCTATAACCCAGTCGTGTTGACACCAGGGTGTTGATTGCGTCGTCAGATGAAACACCACAGCAGCTGGATTCAGGCCCGCAACTGCTTCCCTGGTTGCTGGCCTCAGCAACTTTTGCGTAGCTATGACGAACATTTTGTCTGATTTCATCGGCTTGTTTTTGATCCATAGGTGCGTCCTCTTTGACGGGTTTTATCAGTTTGGTTTAATAGTCGACTCGGCTGAAAACAGATCGCCAAGTTCTATCAGTGTTGAAGGGTTGATTGAGCAGAAAATTTGTTTACCTTCGCGTTTCATGTTGAGCAGACCTGCGCGGTTAAGTTCTTTTAAGTGGTGCGACAGGGTGGATGAGGCAATATCAAGCTGTTGGTCCAGTTCGCCGACGCAGCAGCTTATGGCTTCGTTTGTGGAGCACACGGTGCCGGGTTCACAGCAGCCGGTCAAAAGATTAAATATCTGTAGTCTGTGCGGGTTGGACAGCGCCTTGAACATGATTGAATAGCGTTCAAGATTTATAGTTTTATAATTCGACATATTTCGAATTATAGGCCAATATACACCCTCAGGCAATCTTTTTTTACCCGGTACTTTTCTTTATGATACCGTGGGTTCTCATTTTTTGGAGTGGTGAATGTCTGTACGCCTGTCAGCAGAAGAAATTGAGCAAGTTAAGAGTCATCTGGCCGAGATGAAACTTGAGCACAGTGATCTTGACCAGATTATTGAGCGCCTGGCACGCGATACCACCGTCGAAGAGTTGCACGTAAAACGACTTAAAAAACGTAAATTATATCTTAAGGATCAAATAGCTGACCTCGAAAATGAGTTGATACCGGATATTTTGGCGTGACTAATTTTTAGTGATCCAATGCATTTACCGCAGAGAAAATCCTGATTTTGTTAATAGTGCCGCAGGCGATGTTAACAAAACAAAACTCTGCGTTTCTGCGGTGAAAGCTTTTAGCTTTTGTTTATAAAAGTATATACAGGTCGTCAGAATAATGAATTTTTGCAGTTCCTGCGGTGAAAAAGTCAGTTTAAAAATCCCTCAAGGAGATAATCGCTTACGTCATGTTTGTGCTCAATGTGGCACGATTCATTACCAGAACCCCAAGATTGTAACCGGCTGTATCGTTGAGTGGCAAGATAAGATTTTGTTGTGCCTGCGCTCAATAGAGCCAAAAAAAGGCCTGTGGACTTTGCCAGCGGGTTTTATGGAAAATCAGGAAACCAACATGGAAGGTGCTGCACGCGAAGCCAGAGAAGAAGCTAATGCCGATGTGCGTGATATGAATTTGTTTAGTGTGTTTAGTATTCCGCACATAAACCAGGTTTATACTTTTTATCGCGGTAGTTTGCATCAAGGTAA
>QIHT01000025.1 GCA_003229115.1 Gammaproteobacteria bacterium
GTGGTGAAGTCGTCAAAATAAAGACCAGCATGGCATTTGAAGGGCAGCGTAACTTCAAGGGTTTGTTAAAAGGTCTGGAAGAAGATTTAGTAGTTATTGAATGTGAAGATAAAGAGGTGCGCTTGCCGATTACAGCGATTGATAAGGCAAGGCTGGTACCTGATTTTGACAAGAATTAATGTGAGGGTTATTGAGCATGAGTAAGGAAATTCTCTACGTCGTTGACGCAGTGTCTAATGAAAAGGGCATTGAAAAAGAGGTCATCTTTGAGGCGATAGAATCTGCCCTGGCTTCGGCTACGCGTAAGAAAAGTGGCAAGGATATCGAAGTTCGTGTGGATATTGACCGTGAAACCGGCGAGTACGATACTTACCGTCGCTGGATGGTGATAGACCCCAGCAACGAAGAAACACCGATGGAAAATCCGCTCGCAGAGATCACGCTGGAAGCAGCGCAGATAGACGAACCGGAAATCCAGCCGGGTGATTACACAGAAGAGCAGATTGATTCTGTCGCCTTCGGTCGTATTGCGGCGCAGTCTGCCAAGCAGGTGATCGTACAGAAAGTACGCGAAGCTGAACGTGCTCGTGTGGTTGAGGCTTATTCGGGACGTGAAGGCGAGTTGCTGATGGGTACGGTCAAACGTGCTGAACGTGGCAATGTTTATCTGGATCTGGGTGAGGGTGTTGAAGCCTTTATTCCTCGCGAAAATATGATTCCCCGTGAAGCCGTTCGCCCCGGTGATCGTTTACGTGGTTATTTGAGTGAAGTGCGCGCAGAAGTACGTGGCCCGCAACTGTTTGTTAGTCGAACCGCGCCCGAATTCCTGGTGGAGTTATTTAAACTTGAAGTGCCGGAAGTTGATCAGAACCTGATTGAAATACTCTTCGGTGCACGCGACCCGGGTTCGAGAGCGAAAATCGCCGTCAATTCTCTGGATGCCAGACTGGACCCTGTGGGTGCTTGCGTTGGCATGCGTGGTTCACGAGTGCAGTCCGTATCCAACGAACTGGCTGGTGAGCGCGTTGATATTATTTTGTGGGATGAAAACCCCGCTCAGTTTGTTATCAATGCCATGTCACCGGCAGAAGTGGTATCCATCGTGGTTGATGAAGATGCACACAGCATGAACATTGCCGTGGACGAAGATAAACTCGCCATGGCGATTGGCCGTGGTGGTCAGAACATACGCCTGGCCAGTGAGCTCACCGGTTGGGAGCTCAATGTGATGACGGAAAAAGAAGCCGAAGAAAAGAGTGATGAAGAAAACTCCAAGTATCTGCAATTATTCGTTGAACATCTGGACGTTGATGAAGTGCTGGCAGGCATACTGGTCTCGGAAGGTTTCACTACCATTGAAGAAGTCGCTTATGTGCCTGAAGCTGAGCTACTGGGCGTCGAAGAGTTTGATGAAGGCATTGTTAGCGAATTACGTAATCGTGCGCGTGACTATTTATTGACGCAGGCCATCATGACGGAAGAAGTGCTGGAAGAAAACAAACCGGCTGATGATTTGTTGAATATGGACGGCATGGACCAGAAAACAGCCAACGCACTGGCTGCTTTAGGTGTCTGCACCATGGAAGACCTGGCAGAACAATCGGTGGATGAAATTATGCCAGTCGATGAAATGGACGAAGAGCGAGCATCCGCATTGATCATGACAGCACGTGCTCCCTGGTTTGAAGCCGAGGAATCTTAAGAGTAAAGAGCGAACACATGGCAGAAGTAACAGTAAAACAACTTGCAGATGTCGTCGGTACCCCCGTCGAGCGTCTACTCGAACAAATTAAAGAAGCAGGCCTGAAAGCAGACAAGTCCGATGCGCTGATTTCAGACCAGGACAAGTTGCAATTACTGGATTATTTGCGCAACCAGCACGGCAAGAGTTCTGTTGCGGGTTCAACGGATAAATCACGCAAGATCACACTGAAAAGCAAGTCGGTCGGCGAGCTTAGAGCCAGCGGCGGCCCAAGCCGTGGTAGAACAGTTTCTATCGAAGTCCGAAAAAAACGTATTCTCACCAAGCCGGGCGATGAGGCTGTTAAACAGGAAGAAACAGAACAGGCAGGAAAACCAAAAGAGCTGGAAGAGCTTGAGCAGTTGCGTACAGATCAGGCAAAGCGTGAAACAGAGCGTCAACAGGAACAGGACAAAATTCGTGCGCGCACTGAACAGCGCGAGCAGGAACAAAAAGACGACGAAGCACGCAAAGTTGCGGCCAAAGAAAAAGCTGAGAAAAAGGTCGAAGATAAACCTGCCGGAAAAAAGGCGGGTACTTCAAAACCTGTTACACCTGACATGCTTCAAGCCGAAGAAACGCGTCGTGACAAGAGCGGCAAGAAAACCACCAAGCATGGGACTCCCCACAAAACATTGTATGGCCGTTCCGAGTTGCATGTTTCGGGTGGCGTCAGCGATAAACGCAAGAAAAAGAAAAACAAACATCGTCGTGCGCGGAGTGTTGTTGCAGAAACCGAGCATGGTTTTTTAGTACCCGTTGATCCCATTATTCACGATGTAAATATTCCGGAAACGATTACGGTGGATGACCTCGCCAAGCGCATGTCATTAAAAGCCGGTGATCTCATCAAGGAATTGATGAAGATGGGCGTGATGGCAACCATCAACCAGGTGATTGATCAGGACACAGCGATCTTACTGGTTGAAGAAATAGGCCATAACGCTATTACGATTAGTGAAGATGACCGTGAAAAAGAATTACTGGCACGTGATGATAGCGATCTTGAGTCGGTATCAAGAGCACCGGTGGTGACCATCATGGGTCATGTTGATCACGGTAAAACATCTTTACTGGATTATATTCGTACTTCCAAGATTGCTTCAGGTGAAGCCGGTGGTATTACGCAACACATTGGTGCGTATCACGTTGAAACGGACAAAGGTATGGTTACCTTCCTTGATACGCCGGGACATGCCGCATTTACCAGCATGCGTGAGCGCGGTGCTAATGCAACCGATATCGTTATTCTTGTGGTTGCTGCTGACGACGGTGTCATGCCGCAAACTATTGAAGCGGTACAGCATTCAAAAGCAGCAGGTGTGCCGATTATTGTTGCTGTAAATAAAATTGATAAAGAAGATGCTGAGCCTGATCGTGTTAAAACTGAACTTGGTAATCACGAAGTTATTCCTGAAGAATGGGGCGGTGAGAATATTTTTGTTAATGTTTCTGCCACCACAGGTGAGGGCGTTGAGGCATTGCTGGACGCGATTATACTTCAGGCCGAATTGATGGAACTCAAAGCCCCGATTGACGGCCTGGCCAGGGGCGCTGTACTTGAAGCGACACTGGATAAAGGTCGTGGTGTTACTACCACCGTACTGGTGCAGAAAGGCACCTTGAAAAAAGGCGACATCATGCTCGCTGGTGAGGAGTTCGGCCGCGTGCGCGCCATGTTTGATGAGCATGGTCAGGCGATTGAATCGGCAGGCCCTTCCATCCCTGTGGCCGTCATCGGTTTGTCCAGCACACCCAATGCCGGTGATGATGTACTGGTTGTCGAAGACGAACGTACTGCACGAGAAGTTGCGGATACGCGCCGCCATAAAACACGCGATCTGCGTTTAGCCGGGCAACAACAGGCGAAAATGGAATCACTGTTTGACCAGATGGCAGCAGGCGAAGTTAAAAAACTTAACGTGTTACTAAAAGCCGATGTGCAGGGAACACTGGAAGCGATTCGTGATGCACTGGCCAAACTGGCTGCAGACAACGATGAAGTGGATGTGGCTATCGTGGGTTCGGGCGTGGGTGGTATTAACGAAACCGATATAAGTCTGGCCGCAGCTTCGAACGCTATCGTTATTGGTTTCAACGTACGTGCTGATGCAACCGCAAGAGCAGCAGCTGCAGAGCGCGGTGTTGATCTTAATTACTACAGCATCATCTACGAGTTGATCGATGAAGTTAAAAAGGCACTGGTAGGTATGCTCAAGGCCGAGTACCGCGAACAGATTATTGGCATGGCAAAAGTTCAGGAAGTTTTCCGTTCACCCCAGTTTGGTCAGGTCGCAGGTTCACTGGTGACCGAAGGTGTCATCAGGAAATCACAGCCGATTCGCGTGCTGCGTGAAGATATTGTTATCTATGAAGGTGAGCTCGAATCATTACGACGTTTCAAGGATGATGTTAACGAAGTTAAGAGTGGCACCGAGTGTGGTATCGGCGTGAAAAATTACGATGTACAGGTCGGTGACCAGATCGAAGTCTTCGAGCGCGTTGAAGTAGAACGCACACTTTAATAAGTAATGCCCAGAGAATTTTCCCGTAGCCAACGTATGGCCGAGCAGATCCGTCGTGATCTTGCCGAGATTGTGCGTGCTGAACTCAAAGACCCAAGAATGGGTTTTCTTTCCTTTACCGCAGTAAAACTAAACCGGGATCTTAGCAATGCCGTGATTTACTGCTCGGTAATGGAAGATGACAAGCAGGTGGAAACGCTCGACACACTTAATCGCGCCGCCGGTTTTTTACGCAGCAATCTGGCTGCCAGAATCCGAGCACGCACGGTACCTGTATTAAAATTTGTCAATGATGACAGCGTAAAGCGCGGTGCCGCGATGGACGACCTGATCCGCAAGGCGGTCTCCTCGGACAAGCACCACGATGACGATAACGAACAGCCGGATGGAAAAAGCTAAAATGTCACGACGTAGAAACAAGGGTCGCTCAGTGAGTGGCGTATTATTACTGGATAAACCTGCAGGCCTCAGTTCGAACAAGGTGTTGCAGCGGGTAAAAAATCTGTTTAAAGCCGCCAAGGCCGGACACACCGGCAGTCTGGATCCGCTGGCTACCGGCATGTTGCCGATCTGTTTTGGCGAAGCCACTAAAATATCTGCCTTCCTGCTGGAGGCCAACAAGCGCTACCGTTTTTCCTGCCAGCTCGGGCAAACCACCACCACCGGTGATACCGAGGGCGAAGTGGTGAAAACGGCTGATTTTTCTACGGTGACAAGGGCGGATATCGAGCGCCTGCTACCCGATTTTACCGGCGATATCGAGCAGATACCGCCGATGTACTCCGCACTGAAGCATAATGGCCAGCGCCTGTACAAACTGGCGCGCGAAGGTATCGAGGTCGAGCGCAAGCCGCGCACGATAACCATTTTTGATATTCATTTACATTCGCTCAAGCAGGGCATCATGGAACTTGAAGTGACCTGTTCCAAGGGTACCTATGTGCGCACGCTGGCCGAAGATATTGGCGAAGTGCTGGGCTGTGGTGCCCATATTGTCCAGCTCCGGCGCCTCAGTGTCGGGCCTTATGAAGGCGAGATGGTCACCGTGCAGGCGCTTGAGGAGCTGGTTGAGCAAGGCACGCATAGGCTGGATCAGTTGCTGCTGCCGGTAGAAAGCGGTGTAGCCGACTGGCCGGATGTGCATCTCGGTGCCGATGCTGCTTTTTACATGAGCCAGGGACAGCCCATCCTGGTGCCCCACGCGCCAACAGAGGGCTGGGTGCGTATCTATGACCAGCAGAAATTTCTCGGTGTGGGCGAGGTGCAGGACGATGGCAGGGTAGCGCCACGCAGGATGCTGGCAAGCTGACTCGGGCGGTGCTCGCAGAGCACTCGTAGGAGCGGCTTTAGCCGCGAATCCTACGAGTTAGTAGTGTTTTTCGCGGCTAAAGCCGCTCCTACGAATGTTATTTAGTCAGTACGTAGGTCGGGCATTGCCCGACATGGGTGATGGTGGGCAATGCCCACCCTACGACCCACAGCCGTAGGCCGGGATAAGGTTTTGTCGTTCCCGGCATTTTCCAGCAGCATAGCCCTGTCTGCAACGTTCCTTATGCAGGCCTACGATCTACCGGGAATTTTAAGCCTTTTCGGTCAATGAAAAATCGATTAAAAACAAGGCTTTTGACTTTGATTAATAAGTGATAAAATCCCCCACCTTTTTAGCGACTGTAAGTAACAGTTTTTGGAGAATCCATGGCATTATCAACGGTAGAAAAAGCCGAAGTTGTCGGAAAATATCAGCGTGAACAAGGAGATACAGGCTCTCCGGAAGTTCAGGTTGCACTATTAACGACACGTATCGTTCAGCTGACAGAACATTTTAAAGCACACGACCACGACCATCATTCACGTCGTGGACTACTGCGCATGGTGAATCAGCGCCGTAAATTACTGGATTACCTCAAAGGTCAGAATCAGGATCGTTACAAAGACCTGATTTCAAGCCTTGGCCTTCGCCGATAAACGTCCGCATAACAAACATCGAGAACCTATAACGTGATACCAACAGCAACCAAAAAAGAATTTAAATACGGCGACCACACAGTCACTCTGGAAACCGGAGAAATAGCACGTCAGGCTTCTGGCGCAGTGATGGTCAGAATTGCAGATACTGTAGTATTTGTTACCGCAGTCGCTCTAAAAGACGCGGATCCGAGTAAGGATTTCTTCCCGATGACCGTTAACTACCAGGAACGTACTTACGCGGCTGGTAAAATCCCGGGTGGTTTCTTCCGTCGCGAAGGTCGCCCCAGTGAACTGGAAACACTGACCTGTCGTTTGATTGACCGCCCGATTCGTCCTCTTTTCCCTAAAGGTTTTAAAAACGATACGCAGATTGTTGCTACCGTGGTCTCTGTTTGTGATGAAGCGGATCCTGAAGTTGCAGCGCTGATTGGTGCCTCTGCGGCTTTATCTATCTCCGGCCTGCCTTTTAACGGTCCTTTGGGTGCAGCCCGTGTTGGTTACAAAGATGGTGAATATTTACTGAATCCCTCTAAAGAGGCACTGGAAACCTCTGATCTTGATCTGGTGATTGCCGGTACAGAAAAAGCTGTGTTGATGGTTGAGTCTGAAGCTAACATGCTGCCAGAAGATGTCATGTTGGGCGCGGTGATGTTCGGTCATGAACAAATGCAGGTGGTGGTTAAAGCGATTAGTGAACTGGCTGCAGATATTGGCAAGCCTTCATGGAACTGGCAGGCACCTGAAGAAGACACAGCACTGGCTGAAAAAGTTGCGGCTACTTCCAGCGACGCAATCATCAGTGCTTATCAAATTGCAGAAAAAATGGCGCGTCAGGATGCAGTAAAAACAGCGCGCAGAGCCGCTGTTGAAGCCTTCGCTGCAGGCGAAGGCGAAGAGGGTTGGACTAAGGATGATGTAAAAGGCGCATTCGGCAAGCTTGAAAAGAAACTGGTTCGTGGTCGTATTATTGCAGGTGAAAAACGCATTGATGGTCGTAGCACATCAGACGTTCGCGCGATTACCGTTCGTACTGGCGTTTTACCTCGCACACATGGTTCAGCACTGTTCACACGCGGCGAAACTCAGAGTCTGGTTGTCACCACACTGGGTACAGCACGCGATGCACAAATAATTGATGCGCTGGGTGGTTCATATCGCGAACCGTTCATGTTGCACTACAACTTCCCTCCATACTGTGTCGGTGAAACCGGCATGGTTGGTAGCCCGAAACGTCGCGAGATTGGTCACGGTCGTTTAGCGAAACGTGGCGTACTGGGTGTTATGCCTTCGGAAGAAGAATTCCCGTACACCATTCGTGTGGTTTCAGAAATTACAGAATCCAACGGTTCCAGTTCTATGGCTTCGGTTTGTGGTAGCAGCCTGTCGATGATGGATGCTGGCGTACCTTTGAAAGCACCGGTTGCGGGTATTGCCATGGGTCTGATTAAAGAAGGCGACGACTTTGCTGTACTGTCCGACATCCTTGGTGACGAAGATCACCTTGGCGACATGGACTTTAAGGTGGCCGGTACCGCTGATGGCATCTGTGCATTACAGATGGATATCAAGATTGACGGTATTACTAAAGAGATCATGGAAAAAGCACTGATACAGGCAAAAGAAGGCCGCCTGTTTATCCTTGGTGAAATGAACAAAGTCATTTCTGAAACCAATAAAGAGATGTCGCAGTACGCACCACGTTATCTCACTATCAAGATTCATCCTGACAAAATCCGCGATGTTATTGGTAAAGGCGGTGCAGTGATTCGTGGTCTGACCGAAGAAACCGGCGCTACCATTGATATCGATGATGATGGCAACATCAAAATTGCTTCCAGCGATCTGGCGGCGGCAGAAGAAGCTAAAACACGCATCGAGCAGATTACGTCAGATGCTGAAGTAGGCACGATTTACAATGGCACGGTGAAGAAAATTATGGATTTTGGTGCTTTTGTGGAAATCCTGCCGGGCAAAGACGGCCTGGTTCACATCTCACAAATTTGTGAAGAACGTGTTGAAAAGGTCACTGATAAGCTGGCCGAAGGCGACAGCGTTAAGGTCAAGGTACTTGAAATTGATCGTCAGGGTCGTATCAGACTCAGCATGAAGGCGGTAGAGGAAGAGGCTGCCTGATCGCAGTTTTATCTGCCGCGGCCTGGATCGAGCTGGCCGGACTAAAAAAGGAGCCCTGGGCTCTTTTTTTTATGGCGTAAGCCCGCAATTCCCCGGTCAATTCCTGAATTTTCATGGTTTTAGGCTACAATCCTTGAAAAACGTAACCCTTGGGAGAGATAGCGTGAAAATAACAATAAAAAAAATACAGGGAGTCCTGTTAAGTGGTTTGATCGTTTTGATCATCGCTGCATGTTCCAGTTCTCCATCACCATGGAGCCAGCAGGACGATTCTCCGTGGAAGGCTAAACGTGCGGCTGAAGAGTCGAGTGTTGTCAGTGAAGAGTTTGTCGAAATCCCACTGGATGAGCCTGCACCTGTCGCTGAGCCCGAGCCTGTAGCAGTAGAAGAATCTTACCCGTACCCGACGGAGCCGACACCTGTTGTTGAGCCAGTAGCCGCCGCCGCAGTTGGAGGCGCTGTTATGTCATTGCCCGCAAACAGCTACGCGGTTCAGGTTTATGCCGGTAGCACAGAAGCCAGCGTGACACGCTACCAGCAAGCTCATGGTCTGGAAGATCTGTGGACGGTGGAGACCGAGCGCGATGGTTCACCCATGTATGTGCTGGTCAGTATTCAGGATGATCGTGCCAGTGCTGAAGAGGTCGCAGTAGATCTGGAGCAGAGAACGGGTTCTAAACCCTGGATTCGCTCAATGGCTGGATTGCAGAAAATAGCTGTAGAATAACCAACTGCAAAAATATCAAGCGAAGCCCTGTGAGAAATCACAGGGCTTTTTTTATGTCTGCTATGAATGGCGCTTACTTAAGCGTCAAAGAACAAAATTGCGTCATTGCGAGCGGTAGCGCGGCAATCCCCTGAATCCCGCGTGCCGAAAGAGATTGCCGCGCTGCCGCTCGCAATGACAGTTTTATTAATCACTGTGGGTGTAATACCCCGTGGCTTGCCACGAAATCTGTAGGTGCGAATTTATTCGCACAAAACGACCAGATAGTGACACCATAACCTTTGTGCGAATAAATTATTCGGCATGTCCTTATGCC
>QIHT01000191.1 GCA_003229115.1 Gammaproteobacteria bacterium
GGAGATATCAGATGATTAAACCTCATGGTTCGGACGAACTGAACCCCTTGTTCGTATACGACAGTACTGAAAACGACGCGCTACAAAAAGAAGCGGAAGGCCTGCCTTCCATCGTCGTCAGCTCTGCAACAGCAGCTAATGCTGTCATGCTGGGCGGTGGTTACTTCAACCCGCTCACTGGTTACATGACCAAAGCGGATGCACTATCTGTCGCCACTGACATGAAAACTTCATCAGGTCTGTTCTGGCCTACTCCTGTGTTAAACCTGGTTGAAAATGCAGGTGACATAAAAGCCGGTGATCGCATTGCGCTTAAGGACCCTAATGTTGAAGGCAATCCTGTTTTAGCGATTATGGATGTTGAAGGCGTTGAAGCATTTTCTGACGAAGACATGGCGATGATGACTGAAAAAGTTTACGCGCCTGCTGCCGGTGAAGACCACCCGGGTGTAGATGCCTTTAACACACAAGGTAAAGTCTGCCTGTCTGGCCCCATCAAAGTATTGAACTTCTCATACTTCCAGAGCGAATTCCCGGATACTTTCCGCACCGCTGTTGAAATTCGTAACGAGATTGCAGAACGCGGCTGGAAAAAAATTGTTGCCTTCCAGACTCGTAACCCGATGCACCTTGCACACGAAGAACTGTGCCACATGGCAATGGATCGTTTAAATTGTGACGGTCTGGTGATTCACATGCTGCTGGGTAAATTGAAGCCGGGCGATATCCCTGCTCCGGTTCGTGATGCTGCCATTCGCAAAATGGTTGAACTGTACTTCCCTGAAAATAGCGCCATGGTTACCGGTTACGGTTTCGATATGCTCTATGCCGGTCCTCGTGAAGGCGTACTGCACGCTCTGTTCCGTCAAAACATGGGTGCCACTCACTTCATCATTGGTCGTGACCATGCGGGTGTGGGTGACCACTACGATGCATTCGGTGCACAAACCATATTTGATGACCAGGTACCTGCTGGCGCACTGGAAATCGAAATCTTCAAAGCCGATCACACAGCTTATTCCAAGAAACTGGATAAGGTTGTCATGATGTGCGAAGCACCGGATCACGAAAAAGATGATTTCGTTCTGTTATCAGGCACCAAAGTCCGTGAAATGCTGGGCAACGGAGAAGCACCACCAAAAGAATTCTCACGTCCTGAAGTGGCAAAAATTCTGATTGAGTACTACCAGAGTCTGGATGCTGCTTAAAGCAACTACTACCCGTAAGACAGGGCTCGACTCAGGTATCAAAAATAGTAATTAAGCATGGAAGCTAAAGTTACTGTCGGAATACTCTCAGACACACACGGCTATCTGGATAATCGCATCGCGAAAGTCATTCGCGATTGCGATTATGCTATTCACGCGGGTGACATCATGGGTGCCCATGTTCTCAACCAGTTACAGCCTCGAAAATCTGTCATCGCTATCGCCGGCAATAATGATGTGCCCTCCATCTGGAATAAAGATGAAGCTACCATCGTGTCAGCATTACCAAAAACAGCACAACTGAAATTGCCGGGCGGCATAATCAATATCGAACACGGCCACCGCCTCGGTAATTATCCCGAGCATGAACAATTACGCTGGGATCATGCAGAAGCACGCCTGGTGGTTTATGGTCACACTCACAAACGCATTATTGATCAGACAGCAGAACCCTGGATTGTTAACCCGGGTGCTGCCGGTAAAGAAAGAACTAAAGGCGGGCCTTCCTGCTTGATTCTGCATGCCTCAGAGTTTGAATGGCGGATTGATACTATCTTGTTTGAAGATCAGGCTGCGGCTTAAATGAAGTCGTTAGTTGTTAGTTATTAGTCGTTAGTTTTTTGACGAACGACCAGGAACTAATGACAAACGACGCCCAATCAGATACTCGAGAATTAGCCGTCTGTTTTCAGCTTCATTGAAAACCAGATTGTGGCTACCAGTAATAAGCTGTAGCTTCTTCGGCTGTCCTGCCGCAGCGTACAACGCCTCAGCGTGGTAGAAAGGAATTATCCTGTCCTGCTTGCTATGCATTATCACCAGCGGCACAGGAGCCACCTCTGCAACGACATCAGCCGGACGATAACTGTTATCGACAGTAAACGACAAGGGCCACTGGAACAACCAGGTGAGCCAGCTAAGTGATAGCACATCTTGCGTGACATCACGATAATCAGCGAAGGACTCGACGGTTAACAGCAGCTTAATGCGGTCTTTGTAACTCGTTTTAGCGACTCCATAAATCGCCAGGGCACCACCCAGGCTATGACCAACAACGGCCAGCTTTTCATTTTCAGGGATTTGCTTAACTACATACCCTATCATTATGTCAATATCAGAAATTATCGCGTCAAGTTGGGCCGTTCCTTCCGATCGGCCATAACCCCGATAGTCAAACAAATAAACGTCAAAGCCCTGTTTGGTTAACCAGAAAATATTTGTAAAGTGTGTACTTATATTTTCGGCATTGCCATGAAAATACAAAACGCTACCTTCGGTATTATTCTCGGCGAGCAATTTCCAGCCGTGTAAGCGCAGATTGTCCGATGCTTCAGTAAAGATGTCTTCGTAAAGCACCTCTAACATATCCGGCGTCGCATAAGTCGGGCGTTGTGGCTGAAACAGAAAACTTGTGCAACCCGTCAGAGATACCAGCACAAATAGAAAAACGATCTTTTTCACCAAAACAACCATGATAGTTACAGGGAATATTTCAAAATTATTATCACTGCTGTTCCATTAATGTCCAGCACCAAAATAAATTGTCATTTCGACAGAGCCATGTTTTTATGGCGACGAGAAATCTGCCGTATATACGCTATTTCGCACATTTTCACCCAGGATCTCTCCCCAGAGTCGAGATGACAGACGTATTTGCTGGCTCGCAGTTAGATTCAGTGAATTATTATATTTATTTTTTGCCGCGTTAAAAATGCATTATTCAACGCGGCACCCAGCATATTTGCGGATAGTACTGTAAAAACAACTAAAGACCCACCTATTTTAGATATAAGCATTTATTCCAGCCCGTAATGCCATTAAGAACAATAAGTTATAAATTCTCTGGAAACAGTACAAAGCCACTTGCTTCAATCGGTAGAATTACTTATTATCACGTGGCAGTTTTAATAATAATTTTCCTCTGGAGAAATAATAATGAAGAAAGTAATAGCAGGTTTAGTATTACTCAGTGCATCATCAGTCGCCAATGCTGGCGCATCCGGCGGCAATGATTGCGGCTGGGGACAGGCACTGTTTGAAGGTCAAACCGGCCCAGCTCCACATGTGCTTGGTCTTACCACCAATGGCACATCAGGCAATAATACCTTCGGAGTTACCACGGGTACAAATGGCTGTTCAAGTAGTGGCACAATCACCTACGGTGGTCAGAATATGGTCAGCGCCATCATGAACGAGTTTACTGAAGATGTTGCTCGTGGTGAAGGTGATGCGCTCAATACTGTAGCTATAGTCTACGGCGTTAAACAGGAAGACCGTAAAGTTTTCGCTGAAGTTATGCACGAGAATTTTGCTGTTCTATTCCCTGATGAAGATGTAACTGCCGCTGAGATGATGGTCTCCATTGAAGAACTCATGAAAGCAGATGCCCGCCTCAACAAATATGTTGTTTAACTGATTTCCTGGTGAAATTATTATAAGTAAAACCCGGCATCCTCGGATGCCGGGTTTTTTATTTTCGAAAAACCTCAAACAAGGTAAAAACTAGCAATCTTTTTTAAACTCCACTGATATCCGGTTTCAATATTAATCCGGTTTCTCACATCTTATTTTAATGGCTTTTCTATCAACTGTATTAAAATCAGGCAGTCAGTATTTACTGCTTACAACATTGTTTCTAACAATATCTTCACATGCCGCCAGCCCGGATAATCAACTGACGCTGCTACAAAATACAGCAAAACAACAACAATTATGGAAACAGCAAGAGTGGCTTAACCTGGTTCATTTTGAAGGAGACAGTGACTCTCCCAATGACTACATCAGCCAGGTCGCTGATAAAAAATTCTATATCGCAGAAGACGGTACTGTAAACCCGGAAACGGAATTAGCGGCTACTTTAGCTGGATTCTATGACGCTGAAATAAAAGACGACTTAAATGCACAATGCCGATTTACTGCAAGACTGGACTGGTTAAAACAAAAACTGGTTATCAATACAAAAACTCTGCCGACAGTGCACTGCAAAGAATATATCGAATGGCGAAAACAAATAACAGCACAACAGGTAACACTAATCTTTCCAACATATCACCTGAACAGTCCATCATCCATGTTTGGACACACCTTACTACGCCTTGACCCAATCAAAGATCAGGGTAATGCAAAATGGTTGTCAATCGCCATTAACTTTGGCGCCAATATCCCCGATGGTGAAAACTCACTGCTTTACGCCTACCGGGGACTAGCTGGTGGATACCCTGGCACGTTCAACATTGAGCGCTATTTCAAAAAAATTCAGGAATACAGCCGACTTGAACATCGTGACATCTGGGAATACCGACTAAATCTGACACCCGATGAAACCGAACGCATGGTTAAACATATCTGGGAATTAAAAGACATAAACTTTGACTACTACTTTTTTGATGAAAACTGCTCCTACCGATTACTGGAACTTCTTGAAGTTGCACGCCCCGGTATCGAATTAACTGATGAATACATTGTCACGGCAATACCTATCGACACGGTAAAAACCATTCACAAAGCAAAACTGGTCGAAAACGTCGAGTACCGCCCGGCCAACGCGACAGTTTTATCTTATATGCTGAAACAAATACCTGAAAACCACCATAAGATAGTGATCCGATTGTCTGAAGATATAGAAACAGTAAATAATAGTGAGTTCACACGTCTGAACAAGGAAGAACAACGTAAGATTATTGAGCTGGCGTACAAATATCTGCGTTACCAGCAAGCCAACAAAAGTCGCGACCCGGAAACCGCAAAACGTAGTTTTAAACTACTGCAGATTCTTAACACCTATGCCGTAAGCACAATGCCTGCCGTACCCGTACCGGTTCCACCTGAATATGGCCACCAGAGCAAACGCGTATCACTGGCAGCAGGCAAGCGAAATGGCAATGTCTACGGCGAGCTGGATTTTAAAATGTCTTTTCATGATCTGGAAGACAATAAAGAGGGATTCCTACAAGGTGCCCAGATAAATATAGGCCAGTTTAAAATCCGGGCCGAAGAAAATGAAACAATCAGACTATACAGACTGGACTTGATTGATATTTTTTCACTAGCACCAAGAACACCCTTCTTTAAACCTATGGCATGGAAGGTCTATACCGGTTTTGAAAGGCAGCTCACCAAAGGTGTTGACCAGTTAACAACACACGTTACCGGTGGCGGTGGTGGCAGCTGGGAAGTTTTCAACAATAGCCAGGTTTATACCCTGGCAACAGCAAGACTGGAAATAAACAAGCAACTCAATAATACGCTTGAACCCGCAGTAGGGTTTGTTGCCGGTTTTCTTTCACACTTTAATACAAATACTGCGCGTTTTGAGGTCAGTGGTGAACAATTTAAAAATAGCATCTACCGCTTACGCGCGCAATACACGCATAACTTTGTGATCAATACAAACAATTCTTTAAAGATTTTCGCTAAATATGAATGGCAGGAAAATAATTTTGATTTTTCAGATGTTAATATAAGTTATCAGCACTATTTCTAACTTCCGTATCAAATTACACCACAGTAAACTGAAAATGCATTATATCGAGGAGCGGCTTTAGCCGCGAATCACTTGCCACCACAACCATCGCGGCTAAAGCCGCTCCTACATATTTTTTAGCACACGCCTTAAAAAGACAGGTAATTAACTAATTCGCCAGTTTTTATTTGTTGGTTTACACTTACCTCAACCAGGCCATCTGCCCAACAGGTCGAACTCAATACACCCGAACCCTGATGTGGGAACAGTTTTGCAACCGCGCCTTCACTACCCTGTTCAAGACGCACACGTAAATACTCCTGACGTTTTCCGGCTGGCCAGTCAAATTCAGCTCTCACTTTAGTGCAAACATTACGATATTTCTCTGCACCCTGCATTTTCAAAATCAGAGGCCGCGCAAATATAAGAAAGGTCACAAATACAGATACCGGGTTACCGGGTAACCCCATAAAAACCGCATCATCTACATTACCATAAGCCACCGGCTTGCCCGGCTTCATGGCAATACGCCACATTTTTAATTCGCCCAGTTGTTCCAGCGCAATACGAACATAATCCTCTTCACCGACAGAAACACCACCACTGGTTATCACCAGGTCTGCTACGGATGAAGCTTTCTTTAATACTTCAACTGTATCTTCTAAAGTATCTGGGACAATACCCAGATCGATTATTTCGCAGCCCGTGGTTTGCAGTAATCCTTTTAGTGTGTATTTATTAGAATTATATATCTGTCCCTGACCAAGCTCCCTACCCGGCTCGACGAGTTCATCGCCAGTAAAAAACGTGGCAACTTTAAGTTTTCTTTTTACGGATACTTCGGCTAGACCTACAGAAGCAAGCAGCCCCGACTCCTGTGGTCTTATAGTTGCTCCAGCTTCGAGTACGATGTTACCTTTTTCAATATCTTCACCCGCTTTACGCACATTACAGCCAGCATTCACAACAGCATTGACAGTAACAACATCACCTTCTCGCTCGCACAACTCCTGCATAACAACAGCGTTGGCCTCAGGTGGCATGGGTGCGCCGGTAAATATTCTTGCCGCAGTGCCTTTTTTCAGTGGAACGCCTGTTTGTCCTGCAGCTATGCGCTGAGATACGGCAAGCAGCACACCGGTTTCAGTGCAATCTTCACTATTAATCGCATAACCATCCATTGCACTATTATCGTAACCCGGCACATTGATAGCCGAGCGCACATCCTCAGCAAGTATTCTTCCCAAAGCGTTTTCCAGCGTAATAATTTCTGCTTGCGCCACTGATGAAACAGGATCAAGAAGTTTAGATAACGCATCATCAACCGACATCAAAGATGGCGATGCACAACAATCAACCACTTGTGTTTTTATATTTTTCACTTTTCACTTTTCACTTTTCATTCTTCATTCTTCATTCTTCATTCTTCACTTCTCCAACAACCTCGGCATCAAAGCCACAATATTACATGGCGTAGTATTGCTATCCAGCTGCGGCCCGATCACCTTATCCCAACCGGTACGGCAGGCACCCGTCGAACCTGGCAAACAAAAAATAAAGGTGCCGTTAACAACACCACCAAAAGCACGCGATGCAATGGTTGATGTGCCAATTTCTTCATAAGAAACCTGACGAAACAGTTCGCCAACACCTTCGATTTCCTTGTCCAGCAAAGGACGAATAGCTTCGGGGGTAATATCACGGCCAGTTAAACCGGTACCACCTGTGGTAATAATGACATCTACATCGGAACTGACAATCCACCGCGAAATTATTTCACGAATTTTATACACATCGTCAACAACAATAGTTCTATCACTAAGTTTATGTCCTGCTGAAGTTAAGCTGTCTACCAAAGCCTGTCCCGATGTATCATCACTTTCCGTGCGGCTGTCTGAGACCGTCATCACGGCAACATTCACTGGTACTATTTCGCATTCACTCATAATGGGTATCTTGCTGGTACGTGATTAGAAAACATGAATACTATTCTAAAATCATGCTGCTGGAAATGATACATGTCAATAAGCAGCGATAACCCGGTATTTACTGCAGTTGACACAGGTCAAGGCAGGAAAACAGCTGTGCTGTAACATCAAATGCCATTAAAAATAAACAGGGTGTTCATATGGGCGTTAAGCGTGCAATAAGACGATATCGTGCATAAAAAATGGGATTCTTCTCACGTAAATTCATGTTCGGTACCAGTTTTGGCGCGGCTCTCCTCTTCACCAGTCTGGGCATTTTTCTGTGGGGCGGGTTCAACTGGTCTCTGGAGCTAACTAATACCGAAGAGTTTTGCATTTCATGCCATGAAATGCGCGATAACGTCTATATGGAGTACAAGCAGTCCGCCCACTATAGCAACCCCACTGGAGTGCGTGCCACCTGCCCGGACTGTCATGTGCCGCGTGAATGGATATATAAAGTAAGCCGTAAAATCATGGCCAGTAACGAGCTGTTCCATCATTTTCTGGGGTCGATTGATAGCCGTGAAAAATTCATCGAAAAACGCTATGAGCTGGCACAGCATGTCTGGCAAGCCATGGAAGAAACCGACTCGCGAGAATGTCGCAACTGCCACAGTGAGTCCGCCATGGACGCAAAAGGCCAGCGCGCGCTTGCCGTTGAGCAGCACAGGTTAGCAAAATCACAGGGCAAGACCTGCATTGATTGCCATAAGGGTATCGCTCATCGCCTGCCTGAAGCTTTTCTGGAATCAGAGCACGAACGCTTCGAAGCTGAAAAAGTGCCCTGCTATCAATGCCATGAAGAAATGGCGCGTGCTGACAAAAATGATGATTGGGACTAGCCATCTCTAAACACAGGCCTATCGCATCCATTTTTGATTTAAATCAATACGCAGCCAGCCACCAGACTCTACGATGAACGCACTATTTTTAGATAACCACAGGGGAGTTAAAATGCCACTTATACCTGCCCGGTACGGATTAGCGGTCATATTATCCGCACTGCTTACGACCATAAACACGTCAGCTTTTGCCGCTGATAAAGCCACTATAAAAAAAGGTGAGCAGTTGTACAACCAGAACTGCTCAGTCTGCCACCAGGCTGACGCCATAGGCAAACCTGGCTTCGCCCCTTCTTTAACCAACCCTGAATTATTAAGTATTTCGTCCGACAAATTTTTTGAAGGCACCATAAGAGATGGACGCGCCGGTACTGGCATGCCGCCCTTCTCGCACCTGGGAAGGAAAAACACCAGGGCCATTGTTGCTTTCCTGCGCTCGCACACAAAATTACCCAACCGGTCCAAAGAAGTGGATGCCCAGTCTCAAAGCCACGGCGATCCTCGCCTGGGAAAACAGTGGTTTGATGATATTTGCTCAACCTGTCATGGCATAAACGGTGATGGTTATGCTGCAGGCGGCACTGGCACAGCGATTGGCAAAGCCAGCTTCCTGAACAAGGCTTCTGATGGCTTTATCCGCGAAACCATCAAATATGGCCGCTCTAATACACGCATGCTGGGCTTCAGTGGCCCCACTGCCATGGCAAACCTGAGTGATCAGGAAATCGATGATGTCATTGCCTATATGCGAACACTGGACAAGTAATCCGGTCAAGTAATGAGCCTAATTTAGGAGAGTACCCAATGAAACGTATAAAAATTAATCGACGCACTTTCATCAAAGGCAGTGCATTTATATCCAGCTCTGCAGCAGGCGCAAGCCTGATGGTCGCTGCCAACCC
>QIHT01000002.1 GCA_003229115.1 Gammaproteobacteria bacterium
GAGCGTTTGTACGGTTATCTCGAAGGTTCGGGCAAAATCATTTTGCCGGAGCCTCAGTCTTTGCTAACGCCTGCTTCCAAAATGCCGGGCCTGGATGGTCAAAAAATGTCCAAGTCTTATGGTAATACCATTTCCCTGCGGGATGATCCTGACGAAATTACTCAAAAATTGCGCACCATGCCGACTGACCCGGCGCGGGGTCGCAGAAATGATCCGGGCGATCCGGCAAAATGCCCGGTCTGGCAGTTCCACCAGGTTTACTCTGATAGTAAAACTCAGGACTGGGTACAGCAGGGCTGCAAAAGTGCTGGCATCGGTTGCGTCGAATGCAAGCAGCCCATCATCGATAGTGTGTTGGCCGAGCTTAAACCGATACAGCAGCGCGCGCGCGAGTATGAAGATGATCTCGCCACGGTTCGTTCGATCGTTGAAGAAGGAAATGAAGCCGCACGCGAGGTGGCTCGTGATACACTCGAAGACGTACGAAAAGCCATGGGCATTGCTTACCTATAATGACGGAACCACAACCTCAGGAGCCAGCTCCAGCTACCGCCACCGGGCAGGCAGAAATGCCATTTGCGCTGGTACAGGGCGAGCCGCTGACCGTTATCCCGCAGGATTTATACATTCCGCCGGATGCGCTGGAAGTCATACTGGAAGCTTTTGAAGGCCCGCTCGATTTGTTGCTGTATCTCATCAAGAAGCAGAATCTGGATATCCTCGAGATACCGCTGGCAGACATTACCCGCCAGTACATGACCTACATCGACATGATGCAGACCTTGCGTATTGAGCTGGCTGCAGAATACCTGGTAATGGCGGCGATGCTGGCCGAGATTAAATCACGCATGTTGCTGCCGCGTCCTACCCAGGATGACGATGAAGATGATCCAAGGGCAGAACTGGTGCGTCGCCTGCAGGAATACGAACGCTTCAAAGAAGCTGCGCAGAACATCGATGAATTGCCCCGTGTTGGCCGCGAGGTTTACCTGACGGACATTGAACCACCCGAGTTGAAATCCGAAAGGCCGGTGCCCGAAGTGGATTTGAGAGATTTGTTAATGGCATTCAAAGACGCCATGCAGCGTTCTGAAATGTATACACATCATCAGATACAACGCGAAGCACTTTCAGTGAGAGAGCGCATGAGTAAAGTGCTGAGTTTGCTTTCCGCTGAAGGTTTTACTGACTATACGAGCCTGTTCACTATCGAGGAAGGTCGCCGGGGTGTGGTGGTTACCCTGCTGGCATTACTGGAACTGGTAAAAGAACAACTCATTGACATGATTCAATCCGAGCCGTTTTCGGCGATTCACATTAAAGCGGCGTCGGGTAGTGAAGATGCTAACTCGCGCCATCCGGCAAATGAGGTCTGATTATGACACTGGATAAACTCAAAAATATTCTGGAAGCGGTTTTGCTGGCGGCAGAGCGTCCGATGAAAGTGCCGCAGCTGGAAACTTTGTTTAAAGAAGATGAAGATAAACCCACACGCGATGAAATTCGTCAGGCTATCAACGATCTGGGTGAAGAATATGCCGAGCGTGGTTTTGAACTTAAACAGGTCGCCAGTGGATTTCGCTTACAGGTTAAACAGGATTTCGCACCGTGGGTTGGAAAACTATGGGAAGACAAACCTGCACGTTATACCCGCGCATTACTTGAAACCCTGTCGCTGATTACCTATCGCCAACCGATTACCCGCGGTGAAATTGAAGAAGTGCGCGGTGTCAGTGTGAGTTCAAATATTATTCGTACTTTGTTAGAGCGTGACTGGATCAGGGTGTTAGGCCACAAAGACGTTCCCGGCAAACCGACGCTTTACGGTACGACACGAGAATTTCTTGATTATTTTAATCTGAAGACGCTGGACGAATTACCGAGCCTGGCCGAGATAAAAGATATCGATCAAATCTACCCCGAGCTGGCGCTTGAAGAGGCAGCTAATACTGAACAATCAGAAAGTGAGCCAACAGAAGAGCAGTCTGCTGATGATCAAAAAGACGGACCAGATGGTGTCGAAGCCATTGAGTCTGAAGTGGAAACCGAAACCGAAACCGAAACGGAAATCGAAGAATCAGAAGCATCCAGTGTTGCGGGTGCTTGAAAAACTATTATTGCCACAGAGGTCACAGAGGTTTTTAGTTTGTTACTGCGTAGGTCGGGCATTGCCCGACGTGAGCCATGGTGGGCAATGCCCACCCTACTAAAGATTCCGTCGTTAGGTTCGTTAACGTTGCGCCCATGCACCATTACTGCCACGCTATCACTCGCAACGACGGGAAAAAACCTGTTTTCCTCTGTGAACTCTGTGCCCTCTGTGGCAAATATAAAAAATATTATCCAACAAATTTACCATTCTGTATTTCTGCCGAATAAATTCTAAAATCTATGTCTGAAGAACGATTACAAAAAGCACTCGCACGTATGGGTTTTGGTTCGCGCCGTGAAATCGAAGGCTGGATAGAGCAGGGCCGGGTAAAACTTAATGGCAAGGTGGCAGAGCTTGGTGTCAAAGTGAAAGATGGCGACCGCACTGAGTTCAACGGCAAGCGCATTGTTATAAGAGCCGCCAAAGCAGAAGTGCGTGTGCTGGTTTACAACAAACCGGTGGGCCAGGTTTGTTCACGCAAGGACGAGAAAGGCCGGCCGAGTGTTTTTGATAATTTGCCCAAGATTACGAATGCGCGCTGGGTCAGTGTAGGCAGGCTGGATATCAATACCAGTGGTTTAATATTGTTCACCAACAATGGTGAACTCGCCAATCGTTTAATGCATCCTTCAAATGAAGTTGAACGCGAGTACGCAGTTCGTGTCAGAGGGGAGGTGACGGCTGAAAAACTCAGGCAGCTCAAAAAGGGAGTATCACTGGAAGATGGCCCGGCACATTTTGACAACATCGAAGATGCTGGCGGCGACGGCGCTAATCATTGGTACCACGTCGTATTACGTGAAGGCAGAAATCGCGAGGTCAGACGTCTTTGGGAGGCCATTGATACGCAGGTAAGCCGGTTAATCAGAATACGTTATGCGAATGTGCATCTACCAAGAGACCTCAGGCAGGCAAAAGCGGTCGATCTGGAGCTAAAAGACGTTAAGCAAATAATGCAATCAGTGGGTTTGAAACTGGACGAAAAGAGTATAATTAAAGAGCGTAGCCAAAAGCAGAAGAGAAAACAGTTTAAGTCTCGCGGTTAATTGTGGTATTGGCTTAAGGCTTTTTGCCACAGAGGCACAGAGTACACAGAGGTTTTATTTCGTTATTGCGAGCGCTAGCGCTCGCAACGATAAACCAGAAAACCAGTTTTTCTCTGTGCACTCTGTGCCTCTGTGGTAAAACAAGATTTTTTTTGGTTTTTACAGATAATAAAGGTGCCAGTATGAAATCAATTCAACGTAGTTACCTGCCTGTTGTATTTTTTATGGCAACATTCATTATGCCAACCTGGTTGTCCGCCGCCAGCGAAGGCGAACTCACTGCCGCACTTGAAAACCCCGGGCACGAACAGGTGCCCGACTGGTTCAAGGTTTCCTTTCTTGATTTACACGAAGACGTTGCCGAAGCGGCAGCAGAAAACAAGCGCGTCATGGTCTACTTTTACCAGGATGGCTGCCCTTACTGCAAGATGTTACTGGAAGATAATTTCGGGCAACGTGATATTGCAGAAAAAACCCAGAAATATTTTGATGTGGTTACCATTAATATCTGGGGCGACCGTGAAGTAACCGTGGGTGATAAAGTGCTTACCGAAAAAAACTTTTCAGCAGCTTTGAAAGTTCAGTACACACCAACGCTAATATTTTTTAACGAAAATAATAAAGTGGTATTTCGTGCCAATGGTTATTATCCACCGGAAAAATTTAACACGGTACTGGATTATGTGGGCCAACGTCTGGAGAGAACTCAGAGTTTTCAAAGCTACCTGGCCAAAGTAGAACCACAACCATCAACCGGTCGTCTGCATACGGATATCGCCAATATAAAATCACCATCTAATCTACAACAGGCATTACGACCGGGAAAATATCTGCTGGTCATGTTTGAGCAGAAAAAATGTACAGCCTGTGATGAGCTGCATCTGGATGTATTAATCCGGCCTGAAAGCAAAGCACTGCTAAAACGATTTAACATAAGTGTTATCGACATGTGGTCCGATGAAGAAATCATTCAACCGGATGGAAAAACAAATAAAATTCGTGATTGGGTGAAACAGCTGGACATCAAATACGCACCCAGCCTGGTGTACTTCAATGATAAAGGTGAAGAAGTCTTTCGTTCGGATGCTTACCTGAAGTCGTTTCACACACAGTCCGTTATGGATTACGTGGCATCGGAGGCTTACAAGGAGCAGCCCAATTTTCAACGATACATAGACGCTCGCGCTAAACGTCATAGCGAGCAGGGCGCTACAATAGATTTAATGAAGTAAAAAACTATCAGTCCACGGATGAACACAGATTAAAAAACAAAACTTTTTGCCGCGAATGACGCAAAGGGCGCGAAAAAAGCTATTTTAGTTTGTCATCCTGAACGAATGTGATGGATCTTGTGCTTCAACACGTCAGATCCCTCGCATTCGTTCGGGATGACATAGGATTTTGAATTTATTAACCTTAAATTAAAGGTTTTGTTTTTTTCGCGTCCTTTGCGTCATTCGCGGCAAAAGATTTTGTCTTGGTTTTTATCCGTGTTCATCTATGGATAATTAGCCTTTATTTTTACTGAAAATCCTCCAGCGTAAACGTCTTCCCCGTAACCCCGTCACAGTCCCCGCCCAACAGATAGGCAAAGACACCACTAACATCTTCAGGTTTGTTGAGCTTGCTTGAATCTTCCGCCGGAAAGGCGCGCATTCTGAAACTGGTTAGTACTGGCCCGGGATTGAAGGCATTAACACAAATATTTTTTGATTCCAGTTCATCGGCCAGTATTTGCATGAAGGTTTGCATGCCGGCTTTGGCGACGCCGTAAGCGCCCCAGTAGGCACTGGATTTCTGGTCTGCAGTAAACACAATTGAGCCGTGTTTTGAATTTTTTATCAATGGAATGCAGGCTTTTGTGAGCATGAAGGGTGCGTTAAGGTTGGTTTGCATGACTTTGTACCAGAGTTCGGTGTCATACATCTCTGCCGGAGTGGACGCGCCTAGCCAGCCGGCATTGTTCAGTAGTGCATCCAGCTGGTTGAATTCTTTTTTGATATTTTCTCTGAGGTCTTCATAGTCGTCATCCGATGCGCCTTGAAGATCCAGTGGATAAATAGCAGGCTCTGGCCCACCGTTAGCCTTTATTTCATCGTAAACTTGCTCGAGTTTATGAACCGTTTTTCCGAGCAAAATAATAGTAGCGCCGCGTTTAGCGCAATCCAGTGATACGGCTTTGCCGATGCCGTCACCCGCGCCTGTTATCAGTATGATTCTGTCATCAAGTCGAATTTTATCGGTGTTCTTGTTCATGGTTTGTCTCAGGGGTATTGCATGTTAGTCAACAGGGTCGCGGGGGCATTTTACAGTAAGGGCTTGGTTCTTAGTAATAATTTAGCTTCCAGCTTATTTGATTCCCTCTGTCCTAAAATAGTAGGCTACATGTATCTGGTGGTGTGGTAACTCTATGATTGTAGAAATAACTAAATTTGTTCTGTTTCTGTATTTTATGGAATGTGTGTAGCTAACAACCCGCGAGGGTATGGGGTGATGTGTTCCTGAACAGAATACACCGCGATGTCTGCTTCCGACCCTTGATGGACTGTCAAAAACTTTAAAAGCTATTCACCACAGAGGCACAGAGAAAGCCTTTTTATTGCTAGCGACGCCTACGGCGTAGCTAACAAAACAAACCTCTGTGTTCTCTGTGCCTCTGTGGTGAAAGTTTTTTTTGGCATTATTTTTGAACTGACAAAAATGGCCGAAAGCAGTCATTCATGCTGAAGCTGCCTTCTCAATTGAATAAAAGGGTATTTATACTTCCTATGCTTAAAGACCTGTGCGATTAGTTAGTTTGGGTGTATGCGAATCATAATGATACTGTTGCCGCCCTCTGCCTTGTGTAACAAGATGACACATTCTTCGCTACCTTTAATATAGCGTAGGGTTTTAATGGCCACACCGGTTAGTGAACTCATAGTCCAGCCTGCGCGTTCCATTCCCTGCTGTATATAAGTCAGGCTTTCGGTAAGTGGCATTCGTCCGCGATAGCGGAGATCCGCGACTCTTGGCCCGCCTTCGGCAACATTGAGGTAGGACGCATCGTAATCCATGTTGAAATCCGGCGGGATTGGGATATCTTCGAATTGCGTTCCAACCCAGCGATAGGTTGGTGGGGCTACCGCAACATCAGCAGTAGCAGATGTACTTGTTGGTGCCACCGAGCTGCAGCCGCCGAGGAAGAGCATCGTGGCTATCAAACTGATAATTGTTGTATGTTTCATGCCGGATCCTCCTCATCTAGTATGGGTTCAACTTGATATGCAAACGGGTATGTACCAGTTGCGGGTTTTTGTCATTAGTGCGCGTGTGAATAGTGATTTCACAGCGCTCTCCACCTTTTACAAAGGTCATACTTTTCATCATCATTCCGGTGATGCGTATTAACTTCCAGCCGTTTGCGGGCATTGAATCCTGGTAAAAACGAATGAGTTTGGAGCTCGACGTGCTGCCATCATAAGTGAGATCCGCGCTGCGCAATGTACCTTGCATGAAGACAAAAGATTTATTCGAGATAAAATTGAAGCCAGTAGGGATTGGCAGATCGGTATACTTTTCTACAACCCATTGCGCCGACGGCGCTGGTGCCATGATATTCCTTGGTGCTGCTGCGGTTCTCGTGGAAGCAGGGGTTGCGGGCGATTGCTGTGCGGTGGTTTCCGTAGATTTCCAGAAAGAACAACCCGAGCTTAACCCCAGACTGAGACCCACAAACACTACCGTAAGATAAACACCGGTACGCCTTTCCATGTTTGATTTTTCTTTCCTCATAATTCTTACCTCTAATTAAATGGACAAAGGTAATGGGCGCGAGTTCATTAATACCCGGAAGTTTTGCGGTCCTTTTATCAAAAGGCGATAACTGTTCACACACCTATAAAATATTTGGGGTCAGAGTAAAAACTATTTGCCCAGGAGTTCTTTAGTATTGCGAGTTTTTACTCTGACCCCCAAATATCCATTACGAAACGCCGAGGCTCTAGTAGAATGCTTCCGTGTTTGATGGGATTTTTGATATTGCTATGAAGTATGCAGAAATAGAATGGCGTGAAAATCAGCCGTACAGCCCCGAGTATGATGATATTTATTACTCCAGGGAGGGGGGTCGTAGTGAATCCGAGTATGTGTTTGTAAATCAGAATCATTTACAGGAGAGATGCAAGCTTGTAGATCAATTTGTTATAGCAGAGACCGGTTTTGGTATGGGTCTTAATTTTGTTCTGACATTAAAAGCCTGGTCAGAAAGTGCGAACAAAAATTCGACTTTGCATTATATCGGTATTGAAAAGCATCCGGTGTCGCCCGATGATATTTTTCGTTTAAGTGAGTTGTTCCCGGATTTATCCGGGTATTTTGAGGAGTTACTGTTAATTTACCCGTTACCCGTTGAAGGGGTGCATGTGCGTACCTTGCTGGGTGGGCGAGTTTATTTGCATTTGCAGTTTATGGATGTGGTTGATGCGCTGAAACATCAGCATTTTAATGTCGATGCCTGGTATCTGGATGGATTCGGTCCGGCAAAAAACTCCGGGTTATGGAGTGAACAGGTTTTTAAATGCATCGCGCAGAATAGCAAGACAGGTGCAACGCTGAGCACCTATACCTGTGCAGGTGCAGTTCGTCGTGGTTTGACGAGTGCTGGCTTTGATGTCAAAAAGGTTAAAGGTTACGGCAGAAAACGAGAAATGATTTTTGCTGTCGCAGCTAAGCCATGTTCTGTATCGTCAAAATCCCCCTGGTACGATGTGCAGCCTTCAGAGATTAAAAATAAAACTATTACTATTATTGGTGCGGGTCTGGCAGGCCTCTCAGTGGCATGGTTTTTTGCGCAACGTGGCTGGCAGGTAACGGTTATCGACAGATACGGTAGCGTTGCTCAAGAGGCTTCGGGTAATCCCGCAGGTCTGGTTTTACCCAGATTGTCATTGGATAATAAATCGGAGTCGATGTTTTATTCGAGCGCTTTTTTATACGCGATAAATCAACTGGATAAATTGCAGAGCCAAACCAGTGAGCAATTCTGGTTCAAAAACGGGGTGTTCTCGATTGATAAAAACGGAAAGACCGGGGCGGTCATTAAAAAATATAATTACCCGGAAAGTTTTATAAATACGGTGCACGAAAAAGACATACCTGCGTACCTGGCTTGTGAATCCAGAGAATTGTCTTTTTACCCGCTAGCAGGATGGGCATTGCCCGAAAAAATTTGTGAGGCGATGGCCAAAGCCTGTGGCAACAAACTTGCAAGATTAACTGCGGAAGTCCACGACATAAATCATGTTGATGGCGTATGGCAAATATTGAACGCGCAGGGCGAAACAGTCATGACTTCAGAAGTTGTCGTTGTCGCTAACGGCGTCGGTGTTAGCGAAATAGATAAAACTTCATACTTACCTGTTTCAGCGGTGCGTGGGCAAATGACTGCAGTTCCTATATCTGAAACGAGTGCCCAACTTGAACATGCGGTAAGTTTTGATGCTTACGTGACGCCGCAATATAACGGAACCCATTATGTGGGTGCAAGTTATAGTTTGCATGAAAAGTCAAAAGATCTACTTGTAGCTGATCAGGAAGATAATCTTCTGCGTCTGGAAAAAGCGCTTCCAGGCTTGTTTTCTCATCCTGATAATCTCAACGGGCGTGTTGGTTTTCGAGCTGTGAGTACTGACAGGATTCCGATTATTGGTCAGATTCCAGATGAACCGGCATTTAAATCTTTGTATAAAGACTTACACCACGGAAAACCTGCAGAACATTATAAAAGCGGTCAGTATCTTCCGGGTTTGTATGTCTCAGCAGCGCACGGTTCAAGAGGAATGTGCAGTTGTTTTCTGTCTGCCGAGATTATTGTATCGATGGTTGAGAATTCGCCTACGCCTGTCAGTAAGGAAGTAATTGATATAGTTAATCCAGCGCGGTTTTTAATCAGGAAATTTAAGCGCAACCGGTATCCAGATCGGTAGAAGAAGAGAGGTCATCAATATCAATTTCTTCCAGCGGGATAGGGCGCGAGATGGCGTAGCCCTGAGCATAGTCTACATTCAGTTTTTTTAGTTTATGTATAATCTGATCGCTTTCTACAAATTCAGCAATCGTCTGTATACCCATTACGTGACCAATCTGGTTAATGGCTGCAACCATGGCATGATCAATTTTATTACT
>QIHT01000061.1 GCA_003229115.1 Gammaproteobacteria bacterium
CTCTGTGTTCTCTGTGCCTTTGTGGCCAACGGTGTTTTTGAATCATGCTGATTGAACACATCATTACAGCACTAGTTTTTTTACTTTTGCTGGCACTTATTGCAAAGCCGGTATCGAAATGGATTCATTTACCTTATGCCAGTGTTCTGGTGTTATTCGGTTTCCTGGCTTCAGAAACACTTGTGTTTGCGGGGGTAGATACGGGACTAAGGGCGGATAATTATCAGGCACTTATTTTTTATGTTTTCATTCCTGTTCTGGTTTTTGAGTCAGCTTATCGCATCGATAAACAACAGTTACTTAAAAACCTTTTCCCTATTTAACAGCGGCAGGTTTGTATTACGGTATTGGACATGCCAGTGGTTTCCCGTGGATTGCTGCATTACTCACGGGTTCGATTCTGGCTGCAACAGACCCGGTTGCAGTTGTTGATAAACTCAAGGAGCTTAACGCGCCAACAAGGTTGGCAGTATTGCTAGAAGGTGAAAGCTTGTTGAATGATGCCACCGCCATCGTATTGTTCGGTCTGTTTTTGTCTATGGCTACGGTAACGATTGAGTCAATAAGTGCTGCTGAAGGTGTTATCGAATTTTTAAAAGTATTTTCTGGCGGCGCATTACTAGGTTTGGTTATTGGGTATTTAGCCGGAGTATTTAGCCGATTATTTTGCAATATCCTGATGACGGGCATGTTGACCTTAATAGCGGCTTACGGCTCTTTTCTCGCAGCAGAGGCGTTACAGGTGTCAGGTGTGATGTCGACATTAATGGCGGGAATTGTGATGTCATTGGTGGGTGAAAAGCAGATGTCCCGGGCGGAAAGCAACAAGAACGAATATTTGTGGGAAGTTATTTCGAATATTGCGAATGTTTTTGTATTTCTTGTTGTCGGCGCAGTGATTACGTTAAGCATGTTTGAAGAGCGTTGGTTGGCTATGATAATTGCTATCGCTGCGGTTTCTCTGGCCAGAGCGGTAAGTGTCTATGGCGGACTGTCATTGATGTCGTTGTTCCAGAAAGAACCCGTCAACGCGAAATACCAGACAGTCATGGTGTGGGGAGGGTTGCGCGGAGCAATAACGCTGGCTCTGGCATTGTCACTGCCAACCAGCCTGGATTACTGGTGGACAATACAATCGATTGCTTTTGGTGTGGTGATGTTTTCCCTGTTTATTCAGGCACCTTCCATGCGTCTACTGATCAAGGGTTTAGGTATTCGCTCTTAGTAGGTGTTGCGTCTCGGGCTGCTATATCCACCACCGGCCATGGTAAAGGGTGGTACTCGTCCCACCAGTTCCTCAATAATTTGTAACTCCAGATCAGTGTGATTGATAAACGGCGCCTCGCGAATATTTCTGCCAGAAGATTCGTTGGACAGGATGTATCTCGGTGCATCGTGATGTTCCGAGGTAATGGTTTCCGTGCTTTGTTTATCTTTGTCTGCAAATAAATCTACTACGCCGTAGCAGGTGCAAACATAAGATTGCTCGGGGTCAGCTTCAACATAAATACCGGTACCGCGAATTCCGATGGTGGCATTGGGTGTGCGCATTCTGTGTTTGGTTTTGCCAAACGCAGAAAGTAGTTTACCGGTGACCAGGCGCAGGGTGTTGATCAGCATGTCGCCACCGGAAAGTTCCAGTCTGCTGTTGCTTCTAAGTACAAAAGCATCCTTACCCACAGCAAAAACTACGTGGCTGTTACGCCCTGTAGAAACAGTGTCGTTAGCACCGATCTGGGTTTTTATATTGGCTTTTTTGCCATTGATAGACACCTTGCCGCGCATATCGTAAATGGATTTACCAGGTTCCAGTACCTTGGGTATTTTTCCCATGGCCTGGACGGGTTGTATGATGCCGGCAGCGCCCATAAACATACCGGCAGATAATGCGCGGATCAGAATTTCGCGTCTGGGGTCATCAATTTCTTCTTTAGGGTTCCGTCTCATAGGGTTCTCTCTGTCTGGCCAAGACTGTATTAAATCTGCCAGAGCACATACTGTCAATGGTATAAGAGAGTTAAGCATTTTTATCGAAAAATACTGTGATCTGGCTAGCAATTAAAGCTCTGTAAAAAAGGCTTGATTCAATGGGTATATACAGTGCAGACTACAGTTCGCCGTTTCAGAAATACTTTTTAATAACAACATTTTGTAAATATAAAAGACGGAATATATGGACGCCCTGAAACGAGGTAAGTTATTCGCAAACATACTTGTTTTGTCATCTGTAAGTTCGCTGACTTATGCGGCTTCGGAGATGGCGGTTAACCTCGACGCTTCAGTCGGTATATCAGATAACGTTACACGCGCAGTGGTTGATGCAGATATCGAAAACGATATTTTCGCCTCTGCTGGTGCTTCCCTGGTTTATGAAGCTGTTAGTTTTGATACGGGACATATTGTTTTAAATCTTGAATTATCGGCGACAGAGTTTGATGAGTTTTCCGGTTTGAGCCATGTGGACGGTGGTGGTGGTGCTAATTACACTTTTAGCCCCTGGGCAGGTTTCGGTATGCCCTGGTTTGCGATTGACGTGCAGTACAAGGTCATCGAGTTCGATTCTCTCCTGCGTGATAGTAACTTGTTTGTAGCAACCACCACCCTTGGTAAACGTATCGATGACAGAACCGATATGCGCACAGCGTTTATGTATGAGGACAGAGATTCTGATGGTCAGGCTTTTGATACCAGAAATGTATCCTGGTTTATTAATTTTGATTTTACGCTGAAAAAGAAAATGACCCTGTATACGACTTTTAAGTATCAGGATGGCGATATATTTTCGTCAGCAGATCCGAATAACCTGAATACTGATTTATTACTAAGTATTATAAATAATTCAACAGCGATTGAATTTGACGATGTGTTTAACGGCAAGCTGGTTTATCGTCTGGATGGTTCGACACAGTTTTATACCATTGGCTTAAACCTGGCGAGAAATCTTGATAGTGCTTTTGATATATCTGTTCGCTTTCTTACTGCGGAGGCTGATGAAGGAGGTCTTGAGTATGAAGACCTCACTATACGCCTGAGTTATTTTCATCGTTTCGGTTTGTAGGAGCGGCTTTAGCCGCGATTAACTGCAGACCTTGCTATCGCGGCTAAAGCCGCTCCTACAAAATAACACCTCCATCATCTTGCTATAGGGTGTTGTTTGTTTCCTGCTAACCACCTAGCGGCGTAATACTGAATTCGCACACCTGCTGGTTTTCCAGTAACTCTTCAGCAAGGTGCTGCGAGTTATCTTTGTCTTTGGTGCGTATCGTTAGTTGGTATTGCAGAAAACGTCCTTCATCTTCCAGTTGATAGCTGGGTGTGCTGCATTTAAAGTGGCATTGTTTTACCAGTTCATACAGTGTTTTTTTATCCATGGCGTCGGTGCGTTTGCAACGTACGGTTAAACGACTAAATGTATAAGTCGGCAAGATTTTTTCAAACCAGCCGAATACGCTCAAAATAAGCAAAGTAAAAATTGTGGCAACCGCTGCGGCCGAAAAAAAGCCCATGCCGACGACGATACCGATGGAAGCTGCCATCCAGATAGAAGTAGCGGTGGTTAAGCCGCGAATCGTTAGTTTCTCCTTGATAATAACGCCAGCGCCCAGAAAACCGATACCGGTCATGATGCCCTGCGCCATTCTGGTCGGGTCAATACGAATAGTATCAATCGGAACACCGCCGAGTAGCTCCCATTGAAATGCGGTGAACAGCATTAATAGTGCGGAGGAGGTTGAAACCAGTGCATGGGTTCTGAGGCCAGCGGGTCGCCCGTGATAGCTACGTTCGAAGCCGATCACAGAGCCCAGCAGGACAGCAATCGTGAGTCGAATCAGAATGGTGGTGTAATCAAGAGACACAGTAAGTGACCAGCTTTTATGTTGAGTTACTTAAAATATAGTAGTTGTTTTCAGTTTTGAACAGTCGAAACAAGAAAAATCACAAAAGCAACCAGCGCAGCGGCAAGCAGAGCCAGCGTGCCCCAGTGTTTTTCCTCGGCATTCTTGCTTTTCTCCATGGTGGCTTTGATGCCGGGAAAAAACCAGTATACGATACCCAGTCCCATCACACCCAGAAGCAGTTGTTCCCATAATTCCACAGATGTGTTCCCCCTGATTGTGCTGGTTAGAGATTGACCAGACAGGTCACACTATACCAACTGTATTTTAATTTGCCACAGAGCGCACAGAGAAAACCATTATCTGCTTCAAACGTAGAGACGCTTTAGCAGGAAATATTTGTTGCTCCTGAAGGGACATTCGCGGCTAGAGCCGCTCCTACAGTTATAAAAACAAATGTTTTCTCTGTGTGCTCTGTGACCTCTGTGGCTAAAGAGCACCTTTCCGTACGGTAATTGTTGTGAGATAAGGTAATAGCTTACATCTTAGTCGGTAGTGTAATGTTTTTCGATGGGCTCGATGATTTTCCAGACGCACTTCATGCCTTTTGGAAAATTAATCATGTCACCACTCTCAATCGTGACAGGTTCGCCGTTCTCGGGTGTCACAATAGCTTTGCCTTCGACGATGTAGCAGGTTTCGTTTGAATCATATTGCCAGTCAAATTCCGAAACCTCTTTAGTCCACACCGGCCAGTCGTCAACGTAGAGCACATCGAGTTTGGCGGGTGTTACGTTATGTTCAATGGTGATTATATCCATGTTGTTGGTTTATTTAGACAGTTAAAAATTGTTTAACGTATTTCTTCGATTGAATATTTTTTTTCCATCACTCGCGGCGTAATCAGAGAGTAACCCTGTTGTTGCCAGTGCGATAACTCGATGATGGCAGAGGGTACCACGTCAATAAAGTCCTGAAAATCCTCAAGCCGGTAACCGTAGTCTTCCGCGGCCAGTCCACAAACCTTGAACTTCACGCCTAATGAGTCGTAGTAGCGCATGCGTTGAACGGCGGTTTTATATTTATCGTAATTTTTTGTGGCAACGGTAACTATTTCTGTGCCATGGATGACAACCACGATGTTCATGAATTCCGGTGCCTGGTCATAAGGTGCGTCCATCAGAGGATTCATTTGTGAACGTATCCAGTATAATGCGGAATTAATTTTAGCCGGCTCATCAAAATAGAAATCAAATAGCACTTTTTGCTCGGTGTAAGGTGTTTGTACACGAACAGCGCCTTCCGCCATCAGGGTAAACGGCAAACTAAGCAGATACATGAACGTTAAAACTCTCATGACAGTTCTCCTGACGCTCTTCTAAAGCGGCACACTGACAAAAAATATCCAGAATGAATATCGCCCACACAAAATCAGATGTCATTTTTGATGTTGATTGCCATAATTTTGATCAGCTCGTTATCGAAATGTCACACAAAAAACCGGTGCTGGTCGATTTATGGGCGGAGTGGTGTTCACCCTGTATTGTTATTGCACCTATATTGCTACAACTTATCGATGAATACGAGGCTGAAGTACTGTTGGCAAAAGTTGAAGTCGATAAGGGTGACGGAGAAAACATGAAACTGGCCGGGCATTATCGTGTCAGGGGATTTCCAACCGTGATTCTGTTTATTGATGGTGAAGAAAAAAGCCGGTTTAGTGGTGCAAAACCGCTGCCATTTCTGAGGCATTTCCTGGAAGAGCATAGCGTTCCATCGCCAGATTGATTGATGTGTGTCATTGCTTGTGTGAACCCCCTGGCATAGAATTTAGTGACGGTTTTATCAATAACGACTCTGGAGAAATGAGATGAAAAACTTTATTCGCAGTCTGTTGGCGCTCGCATTGCTGACGGTGGCCACATCAAGTTCAGCCTGGTGGGGTAACAACAACGGATGGGGTGGGGGTGGTAACAACTGGAATCCATACAATGAATGGGATCCTCGTTACTGGATGGAAGAAATGGAAAATGAATTCGACAATAATAATGGATATGGCGGTGGGCCTTATGGTCGTGGTGGTTCTCCCTATGGTTATCGAGGTGCACCCTATGGTTACGGTGGTGGCCCCTATGGTGGTTATGGCGGTGGTCCCTATGGTGGTGCCCCTGGATCTTATGGTGGCCCGGGATACGGGCCGGGCCCTTCCGGCCCTTACGGTGGTCCCGGTTATGGTCCTGCCCCTTATGGTGGCCCGGCACCTTATGGCCCCCGATACTAGACGGCCATGGTTGTTTTTTAGTGAAAAGCCCTCGTCAGAGGGCTTTTTTTGTGGCGTATATTTATATTGTTATTGGCGAATAACTGATCGCCAGCACGCAGTAAGAAGCCGCTGTCTCGGGTAACTTCAGGCTAAACTCGTCGTCGAGAGTTTTACCCATCAATATTTTGCCCATGGGTGAATCCATGCTGATGTAGCCCAGTTTCGGATCAAATTCATCCGGCCCCACGATTCGGTAGACCACTTCCCTGTTATTGCCGTCGACAAGCTGAACCCAGGCGCCAAAAAAAATCTTATCCGGGTCGGAAGGTGGCTGATCAACCACCGTCATACCGTCCAGGCGTTTTCTCAGATGGCGTACCCGTGCGTCTATTTCCCGCAGTTCTTTTTTGCGGTAGATGTATTCGGCATTTTCTGATCGATCGCCCTCAGCGGCGGCGGCAGACAGAGCTTTTGTCACCAGTGGCCGGCGTTTGTGCCAGAGAAAATCCAGTTCTTCTGACAGCTTTTGTTTGCCTTCAGGGGTGATGTATTTTGATGCCGGAGGCTGTGGTGGTCGGTATCTGCCCATGGTGGTACGAGTTAGTCTGGATCATCGTTGAGTTTATACAAAACTGGCGTGAAGAGAATATTTTAATAAGGCAGTTTGGGTGCATGGATGACCCCACATTTGCCGGTAGGCAAATGGGAGCAACAAACAATGCAAGTAAAATCATACTTTTACGTTAAGCATTTTTGTTGCGACTGCTGAATAAGCCATGGAAGGCTTATTTCAGGATTGATAAATGTGGGTGCATGGATGACCCCACATTTGCCGGTAGGCAAATGGGAGCAGCAAAAATGTGACCCAGTTCCAGAGCGAGCTTACAGGCTTGTGTCAGACTTCGGTCATGGACGCATAAATTTAATAATCAATTAGTTACAGGCAACACCTAAATTATTATTAAGTTATGTGCTATAAGTTATTAAGGGGGCTACCCCGATAAAATAATTGAGCACAAATGGAGCACAAATGGATATAAAAAATTTACAAAAGGGCAAACATGCACGAATCAAGGAAACGGGTCAGGTTGTCCACATCAAACAGATCAGTGACCACGGTATTGCATTGGTGAAATTTCGTACCGGCGGCGAGTTTTTATTGTTGAATGACCGTCTGGAGTCTGTAGAGGCGGGTGAAACTCAGCACTAGTTCGAGTCTGTCACGAAGTCAGGTTGTGCGTGATAAAAAACTTCAATCGCCAGTAGCTTGACTTCATCGGCGGGTAGGAGTGCACTAGTAGATGTATTCATTCTTTGTGATTCTGGCTATTTTGGTCAGTCCACAGAGGGAGGGGTCGTTGCTATGTCGTATTCTGAAACTACACCCAAAGGTGCAAAAACCGAACGCAGGAAACACTGGATAGATCGCCGGAAAATGCCCGAGCGCCGTAATCCGGCGCGTTTAATGCATATGGAAACGGACTGTAGAAACAATATTCCGCGCAGAGAATCAGATATCATAGGCACACCGGTAGAAGGTGAACTATGGTGGAGCGGTGATCGAAGCTTCATTTAAAATCGGGGCACCACATTCGTGAAAGCCCGGCTGTATATAATGCAGCACGGTGATGCTGTGCCAAAAAACGAAGATTCAGCCAGGCCGTTGTCGAGTAATGGCTTGCGTGATATCAAGCGTGTTGCCGAAACCATGGCGAAAAAAGATGTGCTTATTCAGCGTATTGTCCATAGCGGTAAATTGAGGGCTGAGCAAACCGCGAAGATTATTTCTGAAAAACTGGCACCGGATGTTGTGCCAGAAGTGGTTGATGGAATAAGCCCGAATGACAGGCCGGAAAAATTCATTGGAGATCTGGCTGGTGTTGAAGGCGCGGTGTTAGTGGTTAGCCATATGCCCTTTGTCTCTAACTTATGCTCCGCATTGCTCTCCGGTCATCTGGGTGCACAATTTCGTTTTACGCCAGGGTCTGTTGCCTGCCTGGGTTATGAAGAAGGCCAATGGTCATTATTGTGCCTGATGAGCCTGAAGGATATGTAACGCTTTTTGCCTGTTATGTCCTGTGGTTTATTTAAATTTGACCTCGATATTTATTTCGCCGCCGTCAATGGCATCAAGGTATTCTTTGTCATCGCTTTTATCGATATGTAATTTTCCGCTATAACGCACATCGTTATTGTCTTTTGATGAGTTAATAACAGCTGTTGGTAGTGTTTCTGCGGGGGCCAGAAAATCTTTTTCCTGTTGTTGCATGGCTTCCAGCATTGCCGGCGACAGGGTCAGGTCGATGGTTTTTGCAGGTATTTCAGGAATGCCTGTTGTTGTGCTGCCGGTGCCGGGTTCATCAACCACGGGCGGCAGGTCACTTCCAGAAAAATCACATCCGCTGAGCAGGAGAACAGTCAGCTGACAACAGATATTTACAGGATAAAACTTTTTCATGATCAAGGCTAAGCGCAGGAGTTTGTAAGCGTATTTCGTTTACAGCGTGATTGCCTGCAGCGGGTTACTTTTGCCCGGGTACGTAATGCACAGTTTCTGCTTCGGGTATGTAATAAGCTGTGACGAGTAGTAACGCTACGCCTATAATTGTAACCAGCAGGGGTTTCTTTGCTGACCCCCAGTGGATTAAAACCAGCAGCATTAAGGCCACTGGAAAAACCAGCACCATACCAACCACCCATTTTGTGCCAAATTTTCTTGCTGTAATAACACTCATGACCCAGCCAATAATAAATAGCGGGATACCGGTGAAAATAGCAATGACGGAAATAAGCTCGTGCATATTTTGATGTCTTTTTAGGGTTTGAATACAGGATGGGGATTATACTCCCTGGATGAAAACTGGCCAAAACTGGTTGTTTTCAGCATAAATCAGGCAGCGATGGGAGTGTGGTCACACAATTCGACTTTTTAGGCTGAAAAGAGAGGTTTCTGTCGTACATCGAGGCTCAATCTAGTTTATAATTCGGCGGCTAAATTGAGCGCAAGCGCTTGATATCTATCGTCGCCTGATTGGCAGGGGTATCACGCTGCATCAAACCCCGGATGATGTGGTCCCGGGTGCTAACTGATCGGTGCCAATACCGATTTTCATTAATTTAAGTAGACAGAGTAGTACGAACATGAGTGATTTATCCAAATACAGAAACATCGGTATTTTTGCGCACGTCGATGCCGGTAAAACAACGACCACTGAACGAATTCTGAAACTCACCGGTAAAATTCATAAAACCGGTGAAGTGCACGATGGTGAAGCCACCACTGACTTTATGGAACAGGAGCAGGAGCGTGGTATTACCATTCAGTCTGCTGCCACCAGTTGCGAGTGGAACGGTCATCGCCTGAATATTATTGATACCCCGGGACACGTTGATTTCACCAT
>QIHT01000195.1 GCA_003229115.1 Gammaproteobacteria bacterium
ATATAACTGTTGTTATTATTAGTTACCGTCAAGCTTGTGGATAACTTTTATATTGTTATATTATTCAATTAGTTGAACAATATTAAGCTTGTTGTTACAAGTGCACACTTTGCCGGTATCCTGTCGATGGTCTGTGGATAAAAAACACGTTTTATTTTATCTCCAGCTTGTTAATGCTTCACCAACATTTTATCCACAGCTTATGTCTAGTTGCTCAAAATACGCATCATATTTTTGTAATCTTCGTTAATTTTCATATCAGAATCACGCAGTTCAGTGATTTTTCTACAACCGTGCAGGATAGTGGTATGGTCTCTGCCGCCAAAAGCTTCACCAATTTCAGGCAGGCTGTGATTGGTCAGTTCTTTGGATAAAGCCATGGCTAATTGCCTGGGTCGGGTGATCGATCGGCTTCTTCGATTGGACAGTAAATCCGAGCTACGAATTTTGTAATATTCAGCCACCGTTTTTTGTATATTTTCGATAGTGACGATTCTGTCCTGTAAGGCGATTAGATCTCGTAGCGCTTCTTTTGCAAAATCCAGGGTCACGGACTTGCCGGTAAAATTGGCGGTAGCCATGACTCTTCTAAAAGCACCTTCCAGTTCTCTGATATTTGAGCGTATGCGTTTGGCAATGAAAAAAGCCACCTCACTGGGAAAGGGCAAACCTGCTTCTTCCGCTTTTTTCTGCAAGATCGCCACACGCGTTTCTAATTCGGGAGCTTCAATGCACACGGGCAAGCCCCAGCCAAACCTTGAGCACAAGCGTTCTTCGAGGCCTTCTACTTCCTTGGGATAACGGTCACAGGTGAGAATAATTTGACTGCCACTTTCCAGTAAGGCGTTAAAAGTATGGAAGAACTCTTCCTGAGACCGCCCCTTACCAGCAAAAAACTGGATGTCGTCAATCAGCAAAGCATCCAGCGAGCGGTAATATTGCTTAAAAGCGTCAATGGTATTGTGTTGCAGGGCTTTAACCATTTGTCCGACAAAGCGTTCAGAGTGAAGGTAAACCACTTTTGCATCAGGCTTGTTTTTTAATAACATGTTGCCAATGGCGTGCATCAGGTGGGTTTTACCTAACCCCACCCCGCCATACATAAAGAGCGGGTTGTAGGCGCTGCCTGGGTTTTCGGCAACCTGGAAAGAAGCGGCTTTGGCCAGTTGGTTGGATTTACCTTCGACAAAACTATCGAAAGTAAACGTCGCATTAAGATTATGTTCAATCTGGATGCTGGGTGTTTTAACCGGGGCTCTTGTTTGAAAACCAGGATCAGGCGTTGCTGTTTGAGTTATTGCGCTTGTCGCACTTTGAGGTCTTGCCTGCGTACCAATTTCCAGTGCGAGCGAAACCTCGCCATCGGGATTGAGGTCACAAAGAATTTTTTCGATCAGTTGCTGAAAGTTTTGTTTAACCCAGTCGAGCACAAAACGATTAGGCGCCATTAAGGTAATGAGTTTGTCTTCTTCTTTGACCTGAAGAGGGCGAATCCATGTATTAAGTTGCTGATCAGACAGTTCCTGCTCAAGTTTTTGTAAGCAGTTAGGCCAAAGAATAGTGCTCAAAGAACCCGGCCTCCGCGTGTGAAAGGTTGTGCACAAAAGTAAAACTGAAGAGGCGGAATTGTAACCTTGTTAAGAATGCATATCCACAATGAAAAGTTAATATAGCCGAACATTTCCGTTTTTTTAAAAGTACACAAAGATAAAAACAATGGCTTAAGTCTTTGACTCTGCGGCCTCGTACCCGTAAAATGCGCGGTTCGCTGCATCCATAAAATAGTTACAGGTTAATAGCAATGAAAAGAACATTTCAGCCTAGTCGCATTAAACGTGCCAGAACACATGGTTTCCGTGCGCGCAGTCGTTCGCTGGGTGGCCGTAAGGTCTTGAAGGCGCGCCGTTCGAAGGGGCGTCATAGATTAACTGTATAACCCGACCTTAAATCAAGAGGCTGCGGTGATGTGCCGTGCGCGCTTGCAAAAGCACGCCAAATTGTTGAAAGCTGTCGAATTTGATCGGGTTTTTGACAAATCGGTACGCTCAAGTGACCGATACTTTACTGTTCTGGCCAGCCCCAACGAACTAACCTACCCAAGATTAGGTTTGGCTATTTCGAAACGCAGAGTCAGGCTGGCTGTTGGCAGAAATCGGCTCAAACGTCTTGTCCGGGAAAACTTTCGACTCACAGAGCTAGAGTGCTGTGCAGATTATGTGGTGATGGCTGGCCCGCAGGCAGCTCACGCGAATAACAGAGAATTATTAAGCGCCCTTGAAAAGCACTGGAAAATATTAAAACAAAAATGCGCCAGTTTCTGATTTTGTTAATTCGTTGTTACCGCGTTGCGATAAGCCCTTACCTCGCGCCTTCGTGTCGTTTTGAGCCAACCTGTTCGTCTTATGCCATCGAATCCATACAACGGTTTGGTGTGTTGCGTGGCGGCTGGTTGACTATTCGCCGAATTGGCCGTTGCCATCCCTGGCACGAGGCGGGCCTGGATCCTGTGCCCGCCAAGCCATCAAGACAGATAGGCGAACACAGGCAGCCGGTTTCTGGAAGTAGCAAGTAATGGGAAACCATCGAATACTGCTCTATTTCACCTTATTTTTTATAACCTATTTGCTGTGGGCTGAGTGGCAGATGGATTATGGGCCCAGAGTGGTTACATCTGTTTCCGTGCAACAGGGTATTGCTGCCAGTGACACAGCCATAACAACGCCAGAGGCAAGCCTGGTAATGGATGCCTTACCGATAAAGACGGAAGACCAGGAAACAACGACTGAAGCCAGCCAGCGTATCCAGATTATTACCGATGTGGTTGATTTTGAAATAGATACTCGGGGCGGCGATGTGCGTCGCGTTACGTTGCGCAACTATGCCGTACACGCAGACCAACCCGAGATAAAGCTCGATTTACTGTCTGATGAAAATGCGGCTTACCACGTCGCACAATCAGGACTGGTTTCCATTGATCAGGCCAGCGCACCCAATCACAACGCAATTTATAAAGCCGAGCAAACCGTTTACCGTTTGGGTGAGGGCGTAAACGAGTTAAGCGTACCTTTGCACTGGACCGGCCCGGATGGCGTCAAGGTGACAAAACTTTTTACTTTTCGTCGAGGCGAGTACGATGTTGATGTTGAGCATCGCGTAACGGCAGGACAAAAAGACTGGAGTGGTAACCAGTACATGCAACTGGTGCGTAAACGGCCTTCGGAAGAAGGCGAATCCATGTTTATCAGAACCTATACGGGTGGCGTTGTTTTTAATCAAGAGATTAAATATGTAAAAGTGGACTTTGATGATCTGGCCGAAGAAAACCTGAAAGCCGAAATTGGTGCAGATATGTGTCTTAACCAGAAACCCGGCGTTAAAGATTGTGAGTTACAGGACGGTTGGTTAGCGATGATCCAGCACTACTTTCTTGCAGCATGGATTCCAGAACACGATGCCAGCAATTTATATTACAGTCGGTATAACGCAGAAACCGGCCAATACAGCTTAGGTGCGCGCACACCGGCTAAAAGGATTGTTGCCGGCGAAACCGCGGATTTTCGCAGTCGTTTAGTTGTTGGCCCGAAATTGCAGTATGCGCTGGAAGAAATAGAGCCAGGTCTGGAGCTGACCGTTGATTACGGCATATTGACCATTATTGCAAAACCGTTGTTCTGGGTGCTGGATTATTTTCATGGTTGGCTTGATAACTGGGGCTGGGCCATTATTTTTCTGACGATTTCAGTGAAGGCCGTTTTCTACAAGCTATCGGAAATGAGTTACAAATCGATGGCAAAAATGCGAAAAGTAGCGCCGCGCCTTAAGCTCATGAAGGAACAATATGGTGATGATCGTCAGGCAATGAGCAAAGCGATGATGGAGATGTACAAGCGCGAAAAAATTAATCCCATGGGTGGCTGTTTTCCCATACTAGTACAGATACCGGTATTTATTTCTCTGTACTGGGTGTTACTTGAAAGCGTAGAAATGCGACACGCGCCGTTTATTTTATGGATAGACAACCTTTCAGCCATGGACCCGTATTTTGTATTGCCGGTCATTATGGGTGTGTCCATGTTTATTCAGCAAAAACTGAACCCCGCACCGATTGATCCTGTGCAGCAAAAAGTTTTTCAGATCATGCCCTTTGCGTTCACCATAATGTTTGCCTTCTTCCCGTCAGGCCTGGTGTTGTACTGGGTAGTCAACAACCTTCTTTCTATTGCGCAGCAGTGGGTGATTACCCGCCGCATCGAGAATAGTTAATTTTTGCGAGTTAGCGCTCACCTAAAAAGGTGAATATGCCAGCGAAAGAAACCATAGCCGCCATTGCAACACCGCCCGGTCAGGGGGGTGTGGGCATTTTGCGCGTATCGGGTCCGGCAGCACTGGACATTGCCGAAAAACTTTTAGGCCGAATTCCTGAGCCGCGCTATGCACACTACGGTTCATTTATAGACGCAGATGGTGAAACCATCGATTCCGGTATTGCGTTATATTTCAAAGCGCCTTTTTCTTTTACCGGCGAGGACGTGCTCGAGTTACATGGCCACGGCGGGCCGATGGTGATGGACCTGCTGTTAAAGCGTGTTTTATCTTTAGGTGTCCGTGTTGCGCGTGCCGGTGAATTTAGCGAGCGTGCTTTTCTCAACGACAAAATAGATCTGACCCAGGCAGAAGCGATCGCCGACTTAATTGCAGCAGACAGTCACGAAGCTGCACGTGCCGCCGCGCACTCGCTTGCGGGCGATTTTTCAGCAGAGATACAACTATTGGTTGAAGCCTTAATACAACTGCGCATTCATGTTGAGTCCGCACTGGATTTCCCGGAAGAAGAAATAGATTTTCTGGCAGACCATGCGATTGCAGAAAAATTAAAAAACGTGCGTGAAAAACTACAACAGGTAAAGCTATCAGCGCAACAGGGTCGATTATTAAAAGAAGGCATGACGGTTGTGATTGCCGGCAAACCGAATGCGGGCAAGTCCAGCTTGCTGAATAAACTTGCAGGGCAGGAAATCGCCATTGTTACCGATGTGCCTGGAACCACGCGCGATATATTACGCGAACATATACAAATTGACGGCCTGCCTTTGCACATTATAGATACTGCTGGCTTGCGAGAAAGCAATAACGAAGTCGAGCAGGAAGGTATACGCCGCGCACTTGGTGCTATCGAAAAAGCCGATCGTTTGCTTTACATGGTTAGTGGCGACAGCAAAGAAGAAGAAGCAGATATAATCGACAGCTTAACAAGTGATATAGACATAACTTTTATATTCAACAAAATTGATCTGAAGAAAATCAGGGCTAGCATTAAAGAAGACAAAAACAAAACCGAATTGTATTTGTCTGCAAAAACGGGCGAAGGCATTGATCTTCTAAAACAACATCTCAAAAAATGCATGGGTTACGAAAGTGGAACAGAAGGCAAATACATCGCACGGCGAAGACATCTGGATGCGATTGATCAGGCTGAAGCGCATCTTGAAATTGCGCATACTAATTTACATGAAATAAAGGCTGGCGAACTGGTTGCAGAAGAATTGTCGCTGGCACAGCAGGCGCTATCAAGCATTACGGGTGAATTTAGTAATGATGATTTGTTGGGAAGAATTTTCGCCGATTTTTGTATTGGTAAATAACATACAAGAAAAAAATATTTGCCGCGAAGTGCGCAAAGGGCGCAAAGGGCGCGAAAAAAGCAAAGATATGTTTTGCTTCTGCAATGCAAGTTATTGGGCGGTTTCCGAAGTGGTTGCTTTATAGACTTCTGTTTCAGGGTGGAAAGCGAACCAGGCAAACCAGAAGGCCTGGATAACCGTTATGTTTTTCCTGCCGATGTATATTTCGCCAGATTGGTGCTGTTTGTTCCAATGTATGGTGAGATCACTATTGTTAACCGTATCGGTAAAAAGAGGTTGCGCTTTTTTGTTTAATTCAACAAAGGGATAGGCCTTAAACACACCATTTATTTCAACGCCTAAAACCTTTTCTTTCGGGTGGAATCTTTCAGGCGCTTTTGAATAGACAGGGAACAAAAGGTGTCTGGATTCAGCATAACCTTTATAGGGGCTGGACTCATAATTGCGCATAGCACCGGTTCTTGTCGAAAGCACACTGGTTTCCGGATGGCGCGTTTTCCAGTCGGCCCAGGTGGTATGTGAAAGCGGGATGCTGGTAAGTTTTGTTCCACGATACTTTCCGGTGACGGCTTTTTGCATGAGCTGAGACCAGAGAGATTCCGTTTGGCGGTCGTATAACAAAACATCACTGTTATATAACAGGCCGGAAACACCGAAGTCGAGTTTTGACTTGTTTACGCGGGCAGAAAAAGCTATGCCAGTGCCACACAAAGGGCAGTAGGTAATGGAAAACTGTTCGCGACCGATGCGATCATTGACGACCTCATGCCAGTTAAGAATCTTGATAGGGTAAGCGCGCGCGATGCCCGCAATTTCTATGCCCAAAACGCGGTCGTCATTTTTCACGTGGCGTGCTTTTCTTACAGAAACAAATCGCGGTTTATCGATAGCCGGTATGCCGTCTTTACCCGGGCCGCCCCTGAATATTTGTGTTTCAGGTATCAGCGCCCCGCTTAAATCGAAACCGTTTTTGGTTTCAGCTGAAACATTTAAAGCGGCCAGAAACAGGATCGGGAACAAAACACATCGCAGTAAATAATTCGGAGCGCACATGTGAGGTTAGGACAATAATTATGTGTGCTAGTTTTATCGAGGCTTGAAAGTATCTACAAAGGATTGCAGGCGTTTCCAGTAGCCATCGCCAGAATAAACGATGTTGTTATGACCCGCATTTTCAAGCCAGTAATTCATTTTGGGTGAGGTGACAGCTTTATAAAGTAGTTCGGCATGCCAAAAAGCAATAATGGGGTCGTCACGACTATGCATAATAAAGACCGGTGACGATACCGATGAAATTTTGTCAATGGAGGCGAATCTATCAAAGGGGTAAAGAGGGTAGATGGTTCTTACCCGAAAGGCGCTCACAAAAGGACTTTCCAGAACCAGGGCAGCAACAGGCTCATGAAAAGCCAGATCAGTTGCCACCGCCGCACCCAGAGAATGGCCGTAAACAATGATGTTTTCAGGTTGGGTGTTCAGTTGCTTAACAAGATAGTCATAAACGATAGCGATATCTTTGTAGGTTTGTTGCTCAGAAGGGTTGCCAGAACTTAAACCATAACCGCTATAGTCATAGGCGAGCACAGAATAGCCGTGTTTATAAAATTCACCAAGCAAAGGTTGTAAATAACCCAGATCTGTTGCGTTGCCATGACTATACAATATCGTATATTTCGCCCTGTCATTTTTATAGTAAGTGGCCGCTATGCGTTGGCCGTTGTCGCCTCTGATTAAAACAAGATCGGAAGTTTTTGAATAACTCGGTGCAGGCGGAAAGAAAATGGCGGACTCAGAAAAAAACCAGCCATAAGCGCCTAGCAATACATAGAAAAGCACAAGACTACGAGTAATCTTTAACAGTAACGATTTACTGCGGGAAAGCCAATTCATCAATTTAGAGTCTATGCGTTAGATGAGACTACGCATGTTATCTTAACAGCAGCCTAATTATCCGCCTGATAAAATAAACACTCTGCAACGGGATCAGTATGTTAGAGCTGGATGCCGACCCTGTAATAGAGCCGGACTCTTAAGAAAATGGTGCTTTCGAGGGTTATTTGGAACCAATTGAGTAGAAACAGACAGGTTTGTGGCAATAAAATGCTCGTTTTTGACTGAAAATGCTAATAAAAACGATAAGTTAGGCTGAATTCATCAAAAAACATAGACTAAAGTCTACCAATCCTTTGCCGGTATTGGATTTAGGTACAAATTTTATAAAAAAAAGCCTATTCTGGAAGGGTGTGTTTGCAACCATCCTTGAGTGTGAATAGACTTATATACGGAATGCGTAGCAGGAGATTCAAATGTTAGCCAAAAAGAAACTCATTGGAGAGTTTAGTGACCCTGAAACTAACGAAATTAAAATCGTTGTTGTGTCTAATCCGGAAATTAATACCGATGGCCTGATTCGTTTAGTGTCTGATAACGAGCGGCATAAGGTGATGGTTTGCCTTAAACCGGATAACGAGTGTGTTAAAAAATTCTCAAAACTGGATACGGACCTTTTGCTCATCCAGCAGTCAGTTATCGAAGAATGCATGGTGACAAATCCGTCGACAGAGCCTCTCTTCGATAAATTTAAAAAGGTTAACCCCCGTGTAAGAGTCATGGTTTTTGGTAATAACCTGGATGATATTTTTATACGTAAGATGATCAGGAATGGTGCGCACGGCTTTATCGATGGTGCTATGTCGGTTGAAAGCCTGGATCAGGCAATAGGTGAGGTGCATTGTGGCGGTTACTGGATAAATCGAAATGTTCTTGGTGAACTCATTCATGATGCGCTTGAGGTGCAGGAGATCATGGAAACACAGGTTCGAGATAATATCGATAATTTGCAGTATAAGCTCACCAAGCGCGAAGCCGATGTGTTTGGTTTGGTGATGGAAGGCATGACCACCAGAGATATTGCCGACAAAATGTGCCTGTCTGAACAAGGCGTTAAGGTACATCTCGGGCGCTTGTTCAAAAAATTTGATGTCAAGAATCGTGCGCAACTAATAGTACAGGCCTTTCTAAAAGTCTGTCCTGTCAGTAATGTGATTTTGTTGTTAAGAAAGTCGGCGGACAAGCGCCGAATGGCCAGAGGCGCCAAAGCCGTAATTCGTGACCCTCTTGACTCTCTCGACGAAACCGCAAGGATAATGTAAACGAGACGTGTCCATGTAAAAAAGCCTGCTCATTAGCGGGCTTTTTTGTTAAACATAGAACCCTTAAAACGCCGTCAATTAATCCATAACATGTTTTTTGGAAAGCAGGCTTTTTAAAGAAGATTCGTTGTTGCAAAAATCAATCTCATTAAGACTAACGTTGTTGGTTGATAAATTATCGTCACATTCTTCAGTGTTGACACATTCAGCGCAACGATCCATTTGTTCATTAATAGTCACCACACTTTCCGTGTGCAGGTATTCGACCGTGTTGACACCCAGTGCCGAAAGCATTTTGCCTAGCCGAAGCGTATGAAGCTTTCTGGCCAGCGGTTCCCGGTATTTAATGCCTGCCTTCATGTTGAAGATAATGGCTAAAAATAAAGATACGCTGAATACGGAGACCAGCATACCGAGGAAAATTATAATAATTATGGAAACAGGCTCCATTTGATGTCATCCCTAAAATGCGCATAAATGACGGGTGTCAGT
>QIHT01000231.1 GCA_003229115.1 Gammaproteobacteria bacterium
TGGTGGCATACACTATGGAAACCAGGCACACGTTATTCTTTAGGCAGCCTTGCGATTTTTTTCACACTAGTCGGTGTTATATCCTGGGGAGCTTTCAACTGGTCTCTAGAACTAACCAATACGGAAGCATTTTGTATTAGCTGCCATGAAATGAAAGACAATGTTTATCAGGAGTACAAAGACACCATACACTACAGTAATCGCTCAGGCGTGAGGGCAACCTGCCCGGATTGCCATGTACCTAAAGAGTGGATTTATAAAGTGGCCCGAAAAGTCCGTGCAACCAATGAACTCTTTCACACACTAAGAGGCACTATAGATACCCCGGAAAAGATGAAAGAAAACGATTCCAGAGAATGCAGGAACTGCCATGAGATGAAATCAATGGACTTTGATGAGCAGCAAGGCAGATCCAGCAGGAAACATAAAGCCGCATTGCAGGATGGCAAAACATGCATTGATTGCCATAAAGGAATTGCGCATGAGTTGCCAGATGAATACGAGGAAGAATAAGCAATATGCTCTGAATACGATAAAACAACGTCCTAATTCTGCATAATATTGATCTACATCATCAAATGCTTATCTGGAATGATTATCATATCGCCTACGTTATACAAATTCATTAATCGCAACTCGCTATGACAAGGACAAAACGAAACAATTCAATTTTATGCTGGTTATTGGCCGTTACTCTGGCCTGGCTACCGCTATCTGTATCAGCTGATGCGTCCATGCTTTCAGCCAGCACCACGCAGGGCCATGAAATAAATTCGGCTCTTCATGGTCATGCAGGTATGCATTCTATGGAAGACGGAGCGATACTTAAAAAGACCTGCTGCGATGATTGTGGAAGCAGCAATTCATGCACTGAAATCTCAGGATACAATAACAAAACCGGTGAGATTTCATCATTTATTGTCATGGATCAGAATTTCACACAATATTTTCAGCTAGTTCAATCCGATACCAGACATCCGGCTCGGTATCATAGTCTTACATCAGGCCCGAACATCCGCCCGCCTATCGTTTAAGACTCTGGGCGGGCTTGCTAGCCAAAAGCATAGATTTCATGCTAGCGTTGCGCCCCCAGCTAAAAAATAGATACAATATAAAAAACGTTAACCCATTATTTTAATAGTAATTAGACAGGAGTAAACAACATGAATAGTTCATGTCTTCCGTTTGGCAGAAAATTGCTGGCGACAGCAATTACATTATCTCTGCCAGCAGTGGCATCCGCTGCAGCCAGTAATGATGACTTGCAGGAACAGATTGATGCCCTGCAAAATCAGATCACGGCATTAAATGTTGAAGTGCAGCAAGCCGGAGAATGGAAAAACCCGAATACCTTAATGCATATGGCGGGTTTTGCCGATGTCACCTTTGTTAATCCGGAAGGCGGCGATAGCAGTTTTGGTGTTGGTGGTTTTTCACCTATTTTTCATTACCAGTACCGCGACCTGGTGATGCTTGAAGCAGAACTTGAATTTAACGTTAACGAAGATGGCACCACCGACACCGAACTGGGTTATATGACGATTGACTGGTTCCTTAATGATTATGTTGCAGTGATTGCGGGTAAGTTTTTAAGCCCTGTCGGCCAGTTCAGACAAAACATACACCCTTCCTGGATCAATAAACTGGTATCAGCCCCTCCTGGCTTTGGCCATGATGGTGCAGCACCGATATCGGACATGGGCATACAACTGCGCGGTGGTTTCCCAATGGCAGGCATGCGCACCAATTATTCAGTGTATGTTTCTAATGGGCCGGAACTTAAAACAGAAAGTGATAATGGTACTGAGTTTGAGTTAGACGGCATTGCCGCCGATGGTTTTGGTGCTGACCGCGACGGTGAAAAAACCTGGGGCGGTCGTTTTGCGGTATTACCTTTTTCATCGCTTGAAATTGGTGTCTCATTTGCAACCGGTAAAGCTACCGTAACGGAACTTGAAAAGAATGCTGTCGCTGCTCCTCCAGTAGGCCCTCTAACTGGCGGCATACCGCGTAGCTACGATGTTATCGGTGCAGATTTTGTCTGGTTCAGCGGCAACATGAGTCTGCGTGGTGAATACATTGAATCCGAGATTGGCGAGGCAACCACGGGGGCACTAGGTACAGCCAGTGAAGGCGGCATCTGGGAAGCCATCTATACACAATTTGCCTATCGCCTGCCCAATACCAAATGGGAAGGGGTGATTCGTTATGGTGATTTTGATGCGCCGAGGCTGAGTAAGGATGTGACGCAAATTTCAGTCGGTGTCAATTATCTGCTCACCAATAACTTCATCGTGAAAACATCCTATGAATTCAACGATGGTGAAGTATCGGGTTCAAAAGCAGATTACGATAAGTTCTTAACGCAACTGGCTTACGGTTTCTAGGAGATGATAATGAAAAACAGAGCAAACAAAACTTGTGAACAACTACTTAAGTTAGGTGGCGCTGGCCTGATACTTCTAGTGACTGGTTTCAGCACATCAACTATCGCGGCTGATTACCCCGAAGCAGGAAACTTCTCCGAGGGCTCAAAAGTCTGGGCAGAAAACTGTAATCGTTGCCACAACATGCGCGGCCCGAAAGAGTTGCGTGATGATCAGTGGATATCAACCGCTTACCACATGCGCATACGTGCGGGCTTAACTGGGCAGGAAACCCGAGATGTGATTACCTTCCTGCAGGCATCCAACACCAAAACCGTGGCTGCCGGTTCGACCAAAGTCGTTGCAGAAATCAGCAAAGGTGCAACAGGCAAAGAAACCTACAAAAAAACCTGTGTCGCCTGTCATAGCGCTAATGGCAAGGGCGCGTTCCCCGGAACTCCAGATTTCACTGATAGCAGTGGTGCCTTATCAAAATCGGATGATGTGTTAATTAACCACATTACCAATGGTTTCCAGAGCCCTGGGTCGCCCATGGCAATGCCACCAAAAGGCGGCAACCCGAACCTGGATGACAATTCCATTATTGAAGTGCTTAAATATATGCGCGAGACATTTGGACAATAAGGCTTAGCAAGCGACTCCTGTAGTATGGGACAGGGATGTCCCAGCTTTTCTGAAACAAGCTCAATAGAAAACAGAGGTTTAAGGCACCTCTGATCAATTATCATAAATTCTGGCGTTGCCCAAAAGCCAGCATCAAGGCATTGTTTTGAAAGCATGCTTATTGCATGGTGAAAAGCAATAACGCCGAGGCTGGTTTTTGGGCAACGCCCCACAGGGCGGGCTTTTAAGCGCACATCTTCTGCGTTATGCTCCTTATGAATGGAATAACCATTCATCGCGGAACATGCCTTGAATCTGTGCGCTTAAAAGCCCGCAGAACTTTATGAGAATTAATCAGAGGTGCCTTAGGGAATAAAATGTAAACATGGACGTCTAAAGTAATGACTTGACTGGAAAACCATAACTTTAGAGGAAAATATGATGAAAATATTATCTAAAACGCAGCTATTATCTGCCCTGCTACTATCGGGAGCTGTTTTAATTTCCGGCAATGTTCTAGCAGCTGAAAAATTCGACATCGATGCCAAGCTCGAGCAGTGTAGAGCCGCATACAATGATGCGCATAGCGGTAAAATGTCTGTCGCAGAAGCTGGAAGAGCACAGCAAAAACACATGAAGTTGATGCAGGAAATCCTGAAAAACCTGAATAAACGCAACTCAAAGGCTTCCTTAAAAACTGGCGAAGCATTAACAGACGCAGAGATTATTCAAAACCTCAGAGTCATGGGACATTTGCTTGAAATGATCGCAGGCGCTCATCAACAGCCAAAAATCGAATGGAATTATGCCTACTAATTTTTGTCGAACTAAAAACACCACAGGTCAGGGCATTTTGCCCTGACCGAAAGTAAGGTTTTAGCCATGACCGCCACAGGCGGTGACTATAAAAGTTGTAATACCTGTAATATAAAGTGGTAACCGCTGCAAAAAATTTCCAGTAAAAGGAAGTAATTGTCTTATGATGTATCTGGTGAGCAGCCAGTAGACAGGAAGATGATGCAGTGCCAAACAAAAATAAAAAGACAAGCAGTGACCTACCATTAACTGACCCGGTTTGCGGCATGTCAGTTTCGACAGACAGCGAACATCATTTTCGCCATGAAGATGAGGATTATCATTTTTGCAGCTCTGGCTGCCACGATAAATTCCAGGCTGACCCTGATAAATATTTAAATCCTGTCGCTGAAGATAGCACGACATGCCCGGATGGCAGTTGCAGCCTTAGCACAGCCACTTTTACCTGCCCGATGCATCCTGAAATCGAACAACAGGGCCCCGGTTCCTGCCCCAAATGCGGCATGGCACTGGAAGCCATGGGCATACCCGTGGTAGAAACCAGAACCGAATACACCTGCCCGATGCACCCCGAAATTATTCAGGACCAGCCGGGCAACTGCCCCAAATGCGGCATGGCACTGGAATCAAAAACTGTCGCCATTGAAGAGAAAAATGAAGAACTGATCGATATGTCGCGAAGGTTCTGGGTTAGCTCTGTGCTCGCAACACCGGTTTTTCTGCTGGCAATGATCGCTGACCTTGCGCCTTCGTTACTGCCTGACGGGCTGCAAATGCAAACCGTACAATGGATTCAATTTGTATTAGCAACTCCGGTTGTTATCTGGGGTGGCTGGCCGTTCTACGTACGCGGCGTGCAATCGGTAATTACCTGGAACCTGAACATGTTCACGCTGATTGCTATTGGCGTCTCGGTGGCGTGGAGCTACAGCGTGGTTGCCTTGCTAATGCCCGAAATTTTCCCGCTCATCATGCAAATGGAAGGCGGCGTGGTCGATGTCTACTTTGAAGCAGCGGCAGTGATTACGGCATTAGTTCTGTTAGGCCAGGTGCTGGAACTGCGCGCCCGCAGCCAGACCAATGAAGCCATAAAAATGTTACTGGGCCTGGCACCCAACACGGCACGTATTGTTCGCGAGGATGGCAGTGAAGAAGACATACCTCTCGAACATGTTGTTGTCGGTGATATTTTGCGCGTCAGACCCGGTGAAAAAGTACCGGTGGATGGCACCGTCACCGAGGGCAACAGTTCGGTCGATGAATCCATGGTAACCGGTGAGCCCATACCCGTCGAAAAAATGGCCGGTGAAAAACTGATTGGTGCCACCGTCAATGGCACCGGCAGTTTGCTAATGCGGGCAGAAAAAGTCGGTGCCGATACCCTGCTTTCGCAAATTGTACATATGGTCAGTGAGGCACAACGCTCACGCGCACCCATCCAGAAACTGGCCGATATTGTTGCCGGTTATTTTGTACCCGCCGTGGTGCTGATCGCGGTAGCAACCATGGTGATATGGGGCATCTGGGGGCCAGAACCGCGCCTCGCCCACGCCATTGTTAACGCAGTGGCGGTGTTAATTATCGCCTGTCCCTGCGCATTGGGTTTAGCCACACCCATGTCGATTATGGTCGGCACCGGCAAAGGTGCCAGCATGGGCGTATTGATAAAAAATGCCGAGGCGCTGGAAACGCTGGAAAAAGTCGATGTACTGGTGGTTGATAAAACCGGCACTTTAACCGAAGGCAAACCCAAACTGGTCGCGGTGCAGGCCGTCCAGGGCTTTGACGAAGATGAGGTTTTGCGCCTTGCCGCCAGCCTGGAACGCGCCAGTGAACATCCGCTGGCCGAAGCCATTGTGGCAGGTGCTATAGAAAAAGGTATCGAGCTGACCACCACTCTCGAGTTTGAATCTATCACCGGCAAGGGCGTCACCGGTCAGGTTGATGGCCATCGTGTCGCCCTGGGTAACATTAAACTGCTCGAAAGCTTATCCATTGAAGCCGGTGAACTTCCTGAGCAGGCAGACTTAAAACGAGTCAGTGGTCAGACCGTCATGCTCATCGCCATCGATGGTAAAGCCGCCGGTTTGATTGGTGTCGCAGACCCTGTTAAAGAGTCAACACAGGAAGCGATTACTGATTTACACAAAGCCGGTGTCAGTGTTGTCATGTTAACCGGTGACAGTAAAACCACCGCCGAAGCGGTGGCTAAAAAACTGGGCATTGATCGTGTCGAAGCCGAAGTATTGCCCGATCAAAAAGCTGACATCGTTAAACAATTACAGGCAGAAGGAAAAATTGTTGCCATGGCGGGTGATGGCATCAATGATGCACCGGCACTGGCGCAATCACATGTCGGTATCGCCATGGGCACAGGCACCGATGTGGCGATGGAGAGTGCAGGCGTTACTCTGGTTAAAGGCGATTTGCGTGGTATCGTGCGAGCACGGCGACTGAGTCACGCAGTAATGAAAAACATACGGCAGAACCTGTTTTTCGCCTTCATTTACAACTCGATGGGCGTACCCGTGGCAGCAGGTTTACTCTACCCGGTGTTCGGGATACTACTGTCACCCATGATTGCCGCTGCGGCGATGAGTTTCAGCTCAGTGTCTGTCATCGCTAACGCATTACGTTTAAAGAAAACGAATCTGTAATTGTAGGCCGGGATAAGGCTCTGCCGTTCCCGGCATATTTCAGGCACGCCTGCAACGCTTCGCTTATGCAGGCCTACACACTTCCTCCCTCTGGCAGAGGGTTGGGTGAGGGAAAATATTTTTCAGGCCGGAAACAAGTTATCAACTTAACTGGACACCGCTTTTAAAGCCTGGTCGCAGGAATAAACTGAACCTAGCTGCCATCTTTCACTTAATACGCCTGTGCCTTCAGTGACTTTACGCCCCCAGTAAGCTTTATCTATATCATAAACATCAGTATTAACCAGTGAGATCGGCATGCCATCACTTAAACGATAGATGGTGCAGGATATTTTCATTGTACGAGATCCTGAATTAGTTTCAGGGTTAATTGCGGCAACAAGCAAATGTGTATATCCACGATTACTTAAGGCACGATGATTGCTCATTCTTAATTCTTTTTTAGTGGCAGTAATAAGGAACACAGAATAAGAGCCCATACTTTTGTATTTATCCCGTAATGCCATAGCAATATTTTCTTCGACTTTTAAACGTAACATGGAATCAGTATTTATTTCGCCAGCAATAGCATCGGCATTTATTTCTATGATACCTTTAAAATTAGCAATATCGATAGTATCGCCTGACGTATGCACGGATACACCACCGGCACAGCCAACTAGTCCAGGCAAAGCAAGTGCGATAATTTTATGCGTTTTATTTAGGAACTGATGAATAATTTAATCACTCAAAAACATCGGGTAAAAAAGTTATTGAATATGAGCAAGCACTTGATAGTTACCTGCCCACTCAATCTATCGTAATAGACAGAATTTAGCAATGTGAGTTTGCATCTCATTAACAATTATGAACGAACCACAGTATTCAAACACGCGCTCATCAAAAGCAAAAAATTACTGATAAACTTCCGGCAGGAGTTGTATTTCCTTCTGACTGGCCAGATTGATACGCGCCCCGATTCGCCACGCTTGCGTTGAAAGTACTACATGCCACACGCCTGCAGGCATTTTCCCTTTTACATAACCGATATACTGGTTATCCAGCCCATGCATTAGTTTTATTTGCTGATCAGACCCTGCCCTGGTTGCATGTTCGAGGTAAAAAGAAAGCACCTCCGGATAATGCTCCAGCTGCCCTTTATTAAAAGATAACAATACTCTGCTCAGCTCTCCGTCATATTCAAAGCCCGCACTAATACCCAATTCCGAGGCTCGGCGTTCTCGCTGAAGATTTTTATTGATAGCTAAACCCTGCTTGTAATAATCATCAGCCACCAGCCCATCGTCAGTCGCCACTGCTATCCAGATCATGCCAATGCCGGAGATGACCGCTGCTGCCGGTATGCTAAATGCGAACCAGACAAAGGGATATTTATACCAGGGTAATGAAGGAGTGTTCATAGTTAACGCGATGGCACCGGCCCAATAAAACGTGCATCTTCTGTCACATATAAATTATCAACATCAGTCGCAATAAGATTGAAAAGAACTTCACTACTACGCCGCACTAGTGCATCCGGATCAACCTGCACTCTGACTGGCACTTCAATCACTTCACCGGGTTCAACTTCAATGTCCACCCTGTCCATGTACATCGTAGCACCCTCAATACCACTCACAGAAAGGCTGTAATCATGTTGTTTTTGATCCATATTCATGACCTTCAGTATATACACATTCTCGATTAAACCCTCATTGGTTTCCCTGAACAGGGTATTTCGATCACGAATAACATCCAGCGCTAACGGCATGCGTGTAAAGATGGCATAAAATGTTCCTGCGGTGATGGCCACAAGAATAACGGCGTAAACAAAAATACGTGGACGTAAAAAATGTTCCTTCTTGCCGTGCAACATATTTTCTGTGGTGTATCGAATCAAGCCTTTTGCATAATCCATCTTATCCATCACGTCATCACAGGCGTCAATACAGGCCGCGCAACCAATACACTGGTATTGCAAACCATCACGTATATCAATTCCAGTCGGACATACCTGCACGCAAATAGTGCAATCAATGCAATCGCCCAAACCTTTTTCTTTAGGATCAACGCCTTTTTTGCGTGGCCCGCACGTATCACCTCTTGCTGCGTCATAAGAAATAATTAAGGTGTCACTATCAATCATCGCACTCTGAAAACGTGCGTAAGGACACATATACATACACACCTGCTCGCGTAACCAGCCTGCATTACCGTAGGTTGCGAATCCGTAGAAAATAATCCAGAACAGTTCCCACGGTCCAAGGCTAAAATTAATAGAACTTGCCGCAAGCTGCTGGATCGGTGAGAAATAACCGACAAATGTCAGGCCGGTAAACAGTGAAAATACGATCCAGATGAAATGCTTGGTCAGTTTGATTTTGTATTTATTAAAAGTCCATGGCGCTTTATCCAGTTTTATCTGTTGCGGACGCGTGCCTTCAATTTTTCTTTCTATCCACAGAAAAGCTTCTGTCCAGACAGTTTGTGGACAGGCAAAACCACACCATAAACGACCAGCCAATGCGGTAAAAAAGAACAGGGACAAGGCAGCAACAATCAATAACAGGGCAAGATAAAAAAAGTCCTGCGGCCAGAAAACCATACCGAGTATATAAAATTTACGCGCAGGTAAATCGAACAATACCATCTGGTGCCCGTCCCACTGCAACCAGGGAATGATGTAGTACATGCCCAGCAACGCCATCACGCCAGTGGTTCGCAGTGCAGCAAACACACCGTGAACTTGACGCGGATAGATTTTTTCGCGTTTGGCGTAAAGCGACTGCTCTATATCATCAGCAACATCAGAGGTCGGCTTTTGAGATGAAGCAGTCATTATTAGTTTATTACCTGATTCTGTTATTTATAAAAACAGCGGTAACTATCCGCTAAAGACGTAACTGCTTGCTTAAGGGCACCTCTATTAATTGTCTTTTCGCCCGATTTCTGCGTTGGATGAATTTCTGCGATCCTCATGTATTCCATATACACTGCGGTTCTCAAAATCCATCCGCCTTGAACTCGAACAGGTACCCTTAAGCTAATTCGTCAGGCTTGTTAACAGACTGACAGGGTCGTAGAAAATAACAGGTTGCCATGCAGGTCACCACACCGAACAACCAGAAGATGAAAAAACCAATGCTGTAGGCACCCAGTCTGCTAATGTCATAATCAATAAACAGAACATCGGGATCAAACGCGGTGAAAAAAAGAATGGTTGCAATACCGGCCGTAATAAATGACGGCCATAATATAGCAACAATTCTTTGTGTTACTGGTATTTCTGACATCGGCTAATCATACACCAAACGCTAGCGCCACAAAAACAGGGCACCTAATCGCTTTCGTGAGACAGGCTATAAATATATGCCGCTAAAATATGTACCTTGGCTTCGCCCAGAAACTCGTTGTGTGCCGGCATACGACCGGTACGACCATCAGCAATCGTTTGTTTTATCATTGCCGGTGAACCACCATACAGCCAGGTATTGTTCGTCAGGTCAGGCGCACCCAGGGCCTGGTTACCGGTACCTTCTGGCATATGACATCCTGCACAGAACATGGCGTATTTCTCTTTGCCCAGCTTCGCCTCTGCTTCATTCACGCTGCGCCCGGAAAGTTGCATGACGTAGTCCGCCACCTGTGCCACACCTTCATCACCCAGTGATGCTTGCCATGCAGGCATGATTCCTGTGCGACCGTACATGATGCTCGCTTTAATATTCTCCGGTTCATCACCGTACAACCAGTCATTATCACGCAAGTTCGGGAAACCTCTGGCACCCCGCGCATCCGAACCATGACATACCGAGCAGTAATTCACGTACAAACGCTCGCCGGTTTTCATGGCATTGTCATCGCCAGCCAGTACCGCAATATCCTGTTTCTGGAATTTTTCGTACAGAGGGCCATAGGTTGCATCTGCCGCTGCAACTTCAGCCTCGTATTCTCCAACCGATGTCCAGCCCAGCAAACCTTTGAAAGTACCCATGCCTGGGTAAATGATCAGGTAGGCAATACCATAGACGATGGTGATGTAAAACATGACCAACCACCAGCGCGGTAAAGGCGTGTTCAGCTCCTGAAGATCCTCATCCCAAACATGACCGGTGGCCTCGGCTTCACCACTCGGTGGTAATGTGCCTTTGGAATTAACGCGCAGCAAATAAATCAGCCAGACAATACCGCCAACAACGATAATGTTTATAAACCAGCTCCAAAATTCACTATTGAAATCTGACATGATGACTCCTAATGTAAATCTTTACTATCAATGGGTTTGTCGTCGTCCAACGCCATACGCGCGGCTTTATCAAAATCCTCTTTGCGACCACTGCCCCACGCCCAGATCACAATACCGACAAAAAAAACAAACGCCATAACCGTCCACACTATATGTATTAATGTGACATTCATCGGCGTACCTTGACCTGTATACCCAGCCCCTGCAGATAAGCAATCATGGCATCCATTTCTTTTTTACCTTCGAGCGCTGCCGGCGCATTGGCTATCTGTTCTTCGGTATACGGCGTGCCGACGATGGTTAATGCACGCATTTTGTTCTGAATATACGGATCATCCAGTTCATTTTCTTCCAGCCAGGCATAAGCTGGCATAATAGATTCGGGCACAACATCGCGAGGATTAATCAAATGCACACGGTGCCAGTCATCCGAATACCGGCCGCCGACGCGATGCAAATCCGGGCCCGTTCGTTTTGAACCCCAGAGGAACGGACGGTCGTAAATAAATTCACCCGCCACCGAGTAATGACCATAACGCTCGGTTTCAGCACGGAAGGGGCGGATCATCTGTGAGTGACAACCAACACAGCCTTCACGAATGTAAATATCGCGGCCTGCCAACTGTAATGCTGTGTAGGGTTCCAGACCTTGTACCGGTTCTGTCAGTGACTTCTGAAAGAACAGCGGAACAATCTGTGCCAGACCACCCCAAAGCACGACAACAATCGAGAGCACAATCAACACGCCGACTTTAGTTTCTACTTTTTCCTGTAATCTCATGTTTATGCTCCTAATGTTCAGCCGCAGGTGCAGGGATCACAGCTTCGACTGGTTTGCCCTTTGCTACTGTCTTAAAGACGTTGTAAGCCATAATCAACATACCGATTAAGAACATCAAACCACCGAGGAAACGAACAATATAAAACGGGTGCATCGCCTGAACACTTTCAACAAAACTGTAGGTTAAGGTGCCATCAGCATTAATCGCGCGCCACATCAAACCCTGCATAACACCCGAGATCCACATTGAGGTGATGTACAGCACAATGCCTATGGTCGCAATCCAGAAATGCGTTTCAATCAGTTTCTTGCTGTATATCTCGGTGCCGAACAAACGCGGTATCAGGTAATACATGGCACCAATGGAAATAAAGGCCACCCAGCCCAGGGCACCGGAATGCACATGTCCAATCGTCCAGTCGGTGTAATGTGAAAGCGCGTTCACCGTTTTGATGGCCATCATCGGGCCTTCAAACGTCGCCATGCCATAAAATGAGACGGAGACAATCATGAATTTGAGGATAGGGTCGCTGCGCAGTTTTTCCCAGGCTCCCGATAAGGTCATAATGCCGTTAATCATGCCACCCCATGAAGGCGCGAGCAGAATCAACGAAAACACCATACCCAGCGACTGCGTCCAGTCAGGTAAGGCGGTGTAGTGAAGATGGTGTGGCCCTGCCCAGATGTAGGTAAACGCCAGTGCCCAGAAATGCACCACCGATAAACGATAAGAATACACCGGACGCTCGGCCTGCTTCGGCAGGAAGTAATACATAATGCCGAGGAAACCCGCCGTCAGGAAAAAACCCACCGCGTTGTGCCCGTACCACCACTGCACCATGGCATCCTGCACGCCTGCGTAAGCCGAATACGATTTAAACCATGACACCGGAATGGCTGCACTGTTCACCAGATGCAGTATGGCCACCGTCAAAATAAAGGAACCAAAAAACCAGTTGGCGACATAGATATGTTTTACCCGTCGTTTGGCAATGGTGCCGAAAAACACCACGGCAAAAGACACCCAGACCAGCGTAATCAAAATATCGATGGGCCATTCCAGTTCAGCGTATTCTTTCGATGAGGTATAACCCAGCGGCAAGGTGACAACCGCCGAAACAATCACTGCCATCCAGCCCCAGAAGGTGAAAGCCGCCAGTTTGGGCGCAAACAAACGTGTGTGACAGGTGCGCTGCACCACGTAGTAGGAGCAGGCGAACAGGGCTGAACCACCGAAAGCAAAAACAACGGCGTTAGTGTGTAATGGGCGAAGTCGGCCAAAACTCAGCCACGGTGTATCAAAATTCATTACCGGCCATGCCATCTGCGAGGCGATTAGCACACCCACTGCCATCCCCACGATACCCCAGACAATCGTCATAATGGCGAATTGCCTGACTACCTTGTATTCATATGTCATGGTTTCATCATTCATAAAATCATCCGTCAGAGCCCATTAGTATCTCGTTAGTATATTAGAATTTACTTATTTTTTAAATGACTATATGTGGCTAATCCACAAACTGGGGTGCAAAACCGTTACCCCAAAGAATGGCCATCGCCGCCAGCATGCAGATCAATGCCACCAGCCCCACCGCCAGCACTGCACTGGAAAACAGAAAACCACGCTCTTCATTAACTTCCATCATGATCGGCACCCCGGTATAAAGCAGGAATACGGTATAGGCCAAAGCCGGCAGGCCAACCACAAAATTCAGCCAGATTATGGGGAACAATTCGAATATACCGATCAGAAATAATGGCGTCGCGACAAAAGCAGCCAGTGTAATACAACGTGATAGCGGTTGATTTGCACTATAAGTCTGCCCCATCCAGTGGATCATTAGCCCCATGGAAAAAACACCAACCAGCATCACCAGGTAAAATGCAATGGCAATAATCAATGCGCTATCGGGGGATAATTTCACCGCTTCACGTGCGCCGATCTCCCAGCCGAAACGAGTCGTACCAAAATAACCTGAAACCGGTGCTATGGCTGCCAGCAAAAAAACATAGGACAGATAGCATTTACCGACACTGCAATCGTCATCGCGTATTGCTTCCCATTCCTTACGAGGATTGATAAAAATTCCAACAATATGTGACATCATAAGCAAGCTCCGGCAGATTATTTGTGGTCTTTTCAGCTAGTGGAATAGCAACAGATCATACGCCGCTCGTCAATCCATTCAAGCACTTAGATACCAAAATAAATCCCCACGCACCTTAATGGACTTCATCTAACAATACCATGACATAGATCAAGTCAGTTAACGCATTGACCTGAAAATAGGCCCGCTACGGTACTGCTTTTTTGTTTCTGCGTTGTTGCATCGCGCTTGACTCAGGTCATGGCTAAAATCATCCGCATCACATACCCTTATCCTGGTCTGAACAAGGAATACTTATGGGAAAAAAAGTTATTTTTAACGAACAACTGATTAATCGCTACGATTGCTCAGGACCAAGATATACCTCCTACCCGACTGCGGTACAGTTCAACCACGCTTATGGTGAAGAAGACTACAGGGAGTGGGTGAGTGCCAGTAATGATGACCCTATTCCCACGTCACTTTCGCTATACCTTCACATCCCGTTCTGTGACACCATTTGTTATTACTGCGGATGCAGCAAAATCGTCACAAAGGACAAAACCAGAGCTGCCGGTTATGTCGAACTACTGAAAAAAGAAATCAAAATACAGGGCGCCCTGTTTGCTAAAGACCGCCCGGTTGTACAGATACACTGGGGTGGAGGCACGCCCACCTTTCTTGAAAACGATGTTATCAGAGACATATTTGAAACCCTGAAGAATAACTTCAATGTACCCGAAGGCGATGAGGGAGAATTCAGTATCGAGGTTGATCCTCGAACTGTGGATTCAGATCGAATCGCACAACTGCGTTCTATCGGCTTCAACCGTATCAGCTTTGGTGTTCAGGATTTCGATGGCGAAGTTCAAAAAGCGGTCAACCGTGAACATAGCACCGAACTGATTATTAAAAGTATTAATGCTGCACGGGATAACAACTACCATTCCATCAACATCGACCTTATGTATGGCTTGCCCAGACAAACACTGGAGAGTTACAGAAAAACCATTCAAACCACTATCGATGCCAGCCCGGACCGTATTGCCGTTTACAACTATGCACACATGCCGGACATGTTCAAACCTCAACGCAGAATTGATGAGAACGAATTACCTTTGCCCGAGGAAAAACTAAAAATTCTGCAGATGACCATCGAACAATTACAACAGGCAGGTTACGTTTACATAGGCATGGATCACTTTGCGAAAAAAACGGATGACCTGGTCAAGGCGCAGGAAAAAGGTACGTTACACAGAAACTTTCAGGGTTATTCAACACATGCCAACTGCGATATTGTGGCCATGGGTATTACTGCGATTGGTCGCATTGGCGACAACTACTCTCAAAATGTACGAACCATTGAGGAATACGAAAGCTGTCTTAACGAACAGAAAATTCCGGTATTCAGAGGACTTGAACTGGAAGCCGATGATGTCATGCGCCGTGAAATCATCAATAGCCTAATGTGTAATAACCAACTCGACATCAAGCGTCTGGAACAAAAATGGGGCATAAAATTCAACCATTATTTTGAGTCAGCGCTGGTTCATTTACGTGGCATGGCAGGCAATGGTTTACTCGAAATGAATGACGAACTCATTAGCGTAACCCCGTCGGGTCGGCTATTGGCTCGAACCATTTGCATGGAATTTGACCGTTATCTACAGGAAAGCAAAAAAGAACAGCATTTTTCGCGGGTTATATAAGTTGGTGGGAAAGCTACAAACCTCAGTCCGCTTGCCGCTACACGGCCCCACGCTCATAAGGACTAAAGCTTTTTTAGCCGCGAATAGCGCAAAAGACGCGAAATGTTATAAACAAAAAAATTGCAGGCATGCATGAAAAACGTTGCGGGATAGTGCAAGAACAAACTACTGGAAACGCTATCGCTTATTCCCGCCCACAAAAAAAGGTTTTGTTTTTCTTTGCGCTTTTTGCGCTATTCGCGGCTAAAAAAAGCTTGTGCCTTTATTTACACACCAGGATTTTTTAACTCTTTACCGCAGAAGCCTCAGCGCCCTTGCACTCACCTACGATTTCTTTAAGTCGCTGCATATTAAGTATACTAACGCGTCGTCGATCAACCTGTATCACATCGTCTGCCTGGTAGTGCGCAAACAATCGACTCACCGTTTCAACCGCCAGGCCCAGATAATTGGCAATATCCTGTCGCGGCATACTCAAAACAAACTCGGACGATTTCCAGTGTCGCTCTTCCATTCGACGTGAAACACTCAATAAAAAAGTAGCCACTTTTTCTTCGGCACTCATCTTGCCCAACATGAGTAACATTTTGTGCTCGTCATTAACTTCCTTGCCCATGATGCGACGCATCTGGTTATGCAAACTGGGGAGTTTGGTACAAAGCACTTCCAGTTTTTCCAGTGGCATCGCACAAACACTGGTGGTTTCCAGCGCGATGGCTGTGCAGGTATGCTTGCCATCCATAAAACCGTCAAGCCCCACTAATTCACCCGGCAAATGGAAACCAACAATTTGCTCATCACCATTAGGGCTTTCAACAATCGTCTTTACACTACCCGAACGTACCGCATACACACCCGCGGCAACATCACCTTCTCGAAAAAGGTGGTCAGATTTATGCAGGGGTTTACGTTGCTCGACAACCGTATCGAGCTTTTCCATATCATCGGGGTTCATTCCATGGGGAAAACAAAGCTCACTCAAGTTGCACTGGGAACAGGACACCTTGAGTTGATGAAGATTAATAAGCGCAGGTTTTTTTTCAACAGCCATATTTTCATTGTACACGTTTTTTTCTGGCTTATTAACACAGATCATGTGACCGACCGAGTCTTCGAATATACTAGGACTTCAGAATCAGATAACTCTCCAATACTTTGAGAACACAACCCGAACACACTCGGCGATGAAACCTGAAACCACCCAAAAACCCTGCTTCCACTGTGGTCTTCCTGTGCCTGAAGGCCTCGATATTCAGGTACGGATCCAGAACAATGATGAAGCCATGTGCTGCTATGGCTGCCAGGCAGTAGCCCGGTCTATTGTAAACAGCGGTATGGATGATTTCTATAAATTCAGGACCCAAAATCCGGGCAAAGCCGAAAAAATCATTCCGGAATTTTTGCAGCAACTCAAAGCTTACGACAACCCTGCCGTACAGAAGCATTTTGTCTCTGAACAGGGTGATATTAGAGAAGTCTCACTCATCCTCGAAGGTATCGTGTGTGCCGCCTGTATCTGGCTCAATGAGAATCACCTCAATACACTGCCCGGCGTTATCAACGCGACCATCAATTACTCGAATAACCGTGCCCGCGTACGCTGGGACAATCAGCAAATCTCACTCAGCGAAATACTGGAATCGATAAGTCGTATTGGTTACCTGGCCCACCCCTATGATCCGGATCAGCAGCAAAAGCTGATCGAAAAAGAAAGAAAACAACAAATTCGCAGAATAGGACTGGCTGGCGTACTCGGTATGCAGGTAATGATTCTTGCCGTCGCCATGTACACCGGCGACTGGTGGGGCATGGACGAGTCATTCACGCAATCATTCCGCTGGTTTAGCCTGATCATCACCCTGCCTGTTTTAATTTTTTCTTCACGACCTTTTTTCACTGCGGCTTTTCGGGACTTAAAAAATTTCCGTGTAGGCATGGATGTTCCCGTGTCTCTAGGTATTGGTATTGCCTTCATCGCCAGTGTTGTCAACACCATCAATGGTGTTGGAGAAGTGTATTTTGATTCGGTCTGTATGTTTACCTTTTTCCTGCTAAGCGCACGTTATTTTGAAATGAACGCAAGGAAGCGCACGGCAGAATCTACCGAGGCACTACTTAATCTTCAACCTGCCATTGCAACCAGACTGGTTGATGAAAATGGTGTAGACAAACAACTCAACGTGGCCGT
>QIHT01000005.1 GCA_003229115.1 Gammaproteobacteria bacterium
CGCCACTGACATGTTGTAATCCAGCAAATATAACAACCAGAATCCACCCACCAGTGCCATGGGTAGTGTTCCCATGATAATCAGCACTTCAGCCATGTTACGAAAGTTCATGTAGAGCAGCAGAATAATAATCACCAGTGTTACTGGTATAACGGTGGTCAGGCGTTCTACCGCACGAACCATGAACTCATACTGGCCCGACCATGAAATGGAATAACCTGGCGGTAGAGTGATTTGCTCTGCCACCGTTTTTTGTGCGTCGAGAACGTACGACCCCAGGTCACGACCTTCAATATCAATGTATATCCAGCCATTGAGTCGGGCATTTTCGGTTTTGATCAGACCCGGCCCATCATCGATGCGGATATCCGCCACTTCACCCAACGAAATACGCGCACCTGCCGGCGTCACCACGGGAAGATTACGTATTTTTTCCAGTGAGTTACGCACATCACGCGGGTAACGCACGTTGATAGGATAGCGTTCCAGCCCTTCAACGGTCATGGCGACACGCATGCCGCCCATCGCCGTTTTCACCACCTCCTGTATGTCGGCAATATTTAGCGCAAAACGCGCCGCTTCTCGCCGATTGATATCAACCGTGATATAACGCCCGCCAGCAACACGCTCAGCGTAAACCGAGATGGTACCGGGAACCTGGTAAAGCACTTTTTCAATGTCTTTACCAATTTCCTGAATCTGTGTCAGATCCGGGCCGGCGACTTTAATACCCACCGGAGTTTTAATGCCGGTTGCCAGCATATCGATACGATTTTTGATGGGCATGACCCAGGCGTTGGTTAAACCGGGGAACTGAATCAGTTCATTCAGCTCTTTTTTGAGCTTGTCCATGGTCATACCTTCTCGCCATTGATCTCGCGGCTTGAGCCGAATCGTGGTTTCAATCATGGTCAACGGTGCCGGGTCGGTTGCGGTTTCCGCACGACCCATTTTGCCAAACACGGTTTCCACTTCGGGTACGGTTTTGATCAGTTTGTTGGTTTGCTGCAATATTTCCTGTCCCTTACCGATGGAAACCGCAGGAAAAGCACTGGGCATATACAACAAATCACCCTCATCCAGATCAGGCATAAATTCTGAACCCAGATGTTGTAACGGCCACATACCCAAAACAACCACAAGCAACGCACCTGCCAGTACGATTTTCGGGGAATGCAACACCATATCAATCAACGGACGATATATCGCAATCAAAAAACGATTCACCGGGTTTTTATGTTCGGGTGTCACTTTGCCGCGTATAAAAAGACCCATTAACACCGGCACCAGGGTGATAGACAAAGCGGCGGCCCCGGCCATGGCAAAGGTTTTGGTATAGGCCAGAGGTGCAAACATACGTCCTTCCTGCGCTTCCAGGGTAAACACGGGCAGAAAGCTCAGGGTAATAATGACCAGGGAAAAGAAGAGTGGCGGACCCACTTCCTTTGAGGCCTGCATTATGACCTGCCACCGGTTTTCGTCAGTGAGCTCTGTCTTCTCCATGTGTTTGTGCACGTTCTCCACCATCACAATGGCGGCATCGACCATGGCCCCGATCGCGATCGCGATACCCCCCAGCGACATAATGTTCGCGTTGATGCCCATTTGGTCCATGACAATAAAAGCGATTAGAATGCCCACCGGCAATGAAATTATGATGACCAGCGCAGAGCGCAGATGAAACAGGAACACCGCACACACCAGTGCCACGACGAGAAATTCTTCAACCAGTTTCCCGTAAAGCGTTTCAACCGCACGGTTGATTAAATCAGAGCGGTCGTAAACTTCAACAATTTCGACACCTTCGGGCAAACTTTTGGACAGTTCTTTGAGTTTGGCTTTAGCGCCTTCAATGGTGGTTAAGGCGTTCTCACCAAAACGCATGACGATAACGCCGCCAACGACTTCACCTTCACCGTCAAGTTCTCCCAAACCTCGGCGAAGTTCAGGCCCCAGCCGTATTTCCGCAACATCTTTTAACAGGATGGGCGTGCCTCGTTCATTCACCCCCAGTGGAATATTTCGAAGATCATCCAGTTCATTAATGTAACCGGTGGCTCTCACCATGTATTCGGCTTCCGCCATTTCAATCACTGAGCCACCGACTTCCTTATTGCCCATCTGAATGGCCATTTTAATTTTTGATAATGGCAAGTTATAGGCGCGTAAACTGTCAGGATCGAGCACCACCTGATATTGTTTAACCATACCGCCGATGGTGACCACTTCGGAAACACCAGGCACGGTTTGTAATTCGTATTTCAGGAACCAGTCCTGAATAGAACGTAACTGGGACAGATCCGTGCCACCGGTGCGATCAACCAGCGCATATTGATAGACCCAGCCTACACCGGTTGCATCCGGCCCCAACACCGGCCTGGCATCAGCCGGTAAACTGTTGGTGACCTGGCTCAGATATTCCAGTACCCGTGAGCGTGCCCAGTACATATCAGTACCGTCTTCAAAAATGACATACACATAAGAATCACCAAAAAAAGAATAACCACGCACGTTAACGGCTTTAGGCACTGACAACATGGCGGTGGTCAACGGATAGGTCACCTGATCTTCTACCACCTGCGGCGCCTGACCCGGGTAAGTGGTTTTGATAATAACCTGCACATCGGATAAATCCGGCAAAGCATCAACAGGAATTTCCTTCAGCGAATAAACGCCCAGACCAGTGATAATAAAAGTCAGCATCAACACCATAAACCGGTTGTTGATCGACCATTCAATGATTTTTTCCAGCATGATTACATCTCCCCTTCGTTCATGGCATGAACAGAAATAATCAGATAAGACTCATCACGTTTTTCCAACTGGAACATCACTTTTTCATCAACCGCTAAGCCACTGATATCAACATCTTCAGCCACAGAAAAATCCATGGTCATTGCTGGCCAACCAAGTGCTTCAATCGGTTCATGCTGAAGGTTAAGTACAAATTCACTGGCATTAACCGCTTTAACCACACCGCTGGCAGAAATTGTTTTTGACTCACTGTCCTGTTCTGCTTCACCACCGCCAAGAGCACCACTACTGTCTGCATCCGACATGCGGTTCAAACTGGCCAGCATGCTCGCCTCAGAATCAATCAGGAACTGGCCGGAGATAACAATCAGCTCTCCCTCATCAATACCTTCGAGAATTTCGACATACTCGCCACTCTCAATACCAGCAGTAACGATACGTGCTTCGAACCTGCCTTTTCCGAGCGCGATGATAACGCGCTCTTCACGTCCTGTTCTTATCAAACCTTCCAGTGGTATAACAATCGTATCTTCTGTAGCACCACCGTATATTTTTACGTTGGCATACATATTGGGTTTGAGTTTTTCATCGGGGTTATCAAAACGCAGTCGTACTTTTAAGGTACGAGTTTTTGGGTCAAGATCCGGATAAATATATTCAACTCTGCCTTTCCACACTCTTCCCGGGACATACGACAAACTGACCTCGGCCTGCTGCCCAACTTCAACCCATTGAGACTGACGCTCAAACACTTCAGCCAGTAACCAGACGGAAGATAAGTCACCCAGTGTCATCACATTTTGCGATGGCTTGATAAACATGCCATCACGCACAGGAAAATGAGACACCACACCATCCTGTGGCGCATAAACAGAAATCAGTTGTTTTACTTTTTGGGTTTTTGCCAGTGTATTTATCTGGTTGGCTGAAATCCCCAGCGCCGACAAACGTTCTTTTGAAGCGGCTATCAACCTTTTATTGCCCGTAGCAATAGCGGTGACAAGCTCTTCCTGCACACTAACCAGTAACGGCGAATACAGGTCAAATAGAAACTCATCTTTTTTGACGCGTTCACCTTCTGATTCGACGGTCAACTTCTCAATCCAGCCTTCGGTGCGTAAATGGATATGACTGACTCTGGATTCGTCATAAGCAATGTAGCCCACGGTATCAATACCACGCCACAATTTTGACAATTCTGCCTTTGCTGTTCTAACGCCGAGGTTTTGCACCACCACTGGCGAAATCGTAACGGTACTACCATCGCCTCCTTCACCGGCATAAAACGGAATCAAATCCATGCCCATGGGCGATTTACCGGGTTTGTCGCGTTGGTAATTTGGGTCCATGGGTGCTACCCAATACAGGACTTCCTTATCTTCTTCTGCCGTTGCGATCGCAGAACCACCAAAAGTGAGATAGGTGGCAACCAGCGCCACTACCGTCAAAGAAATAAAATTATTTAGATTCATTATTAGTATCTCCTGTTATATAGAGCAGTTTCGACTGGGCTATGGCGCGATCAACACGCACGCGTAAATCTTCCAGGCGAACATCTAATTCGGTAATTTCTGCGCGCATCAGTGTATTAAATTCAGACACGCCACTTTGGTAAGCCGTTAACGCGGTTATAGAGTTGTTTCTGGCTGATTTCAGCAAATTATTTTTGTGAATCAGTTCGCGTTCTCCCAAACGCAGCCACAAAGACTCATTTTTTTTATAAAAACGTTTTAGGATTCTCAACTTGTCATCTTTGGAGTGGCGGGCGGCAGCTGTTTTCTCTTCATTTGATGCCACTGTTTTATCTTGCCGATCACCTGTAAATAAAGGGATATCCAGACTTACCAGTGCGGTAGCAAAATCCGGCCGCCTGCTGCCATCAGGATTGCTGCCAGAACGAAAACCGTAATCCAGGGTTGCACTCCAGCCGGGTTTGTAATCCTGTCGCGCTACATCGGTCGCTCTTTTACTGGCTTCTATTTTGGCGCTCTCGGAAAGAATCATTGGGTGCTGTGGTATGACCTGGTTTAAATCAACGCTTGCCGGCAAATCAGGTAACAAGGGAAATTCTTTGTTGATGTCACCCCAGGCAATTTCACCTACCCATTGAGCCAGGGTGGCTCGATAACCTTCTTCATTCGCCTGTATTTTTGTCGTACGGTCATCGAGTCGGGACAATTCCAGATTGGCAAGCACAACGTCCTGTTGACTGACACGCCCTGCCGCATAAATGGATTCGGTAATGGTGACCAGGTCGGAAAATAAAAGGCGCGTTTCATTGATAATCTGGTGAGCGGCGAGCTCGTAATATAAATTAAAAAAAGTTTCACGAACATCTTTTAAAATTATTAGCCGTGCATCGTCTGCCATGGACAATGAAGCACGTGATAAAGATTGTGATCTTTTTTGTTGTAACTCTAGCGTATCGCCGGCCGGAAAATTTTGTTGTATACCCAGCTTCATCTGGGTCATTTGTTCCTGACTGAAATCAAAACTGTCAACCGGCACATTAATCGCCCCCACTCTCAATTTGGGATCTGGCAAGGTGTTTGCTGCGACGGATTCTTCTTCGAAGGAACGCGCGGTCGCTTCAAACCTTTCTACTAACGGATCAGCGCGTAATGCTATATTTTCAGCTTCGCTTAGTGATAAAGCCTGAACATTGCTTAATGACAAACTCAATGTAAAGAAAAGAAACGTTCTTCGTGTTGTTTTTAGCCAATTATTTTTATTATGGCTGCTATTACAACAGCCATGGACGAACATTTTCATCATTAACACCCCACGTGATATACAAACAGCGCATTGCAGCAATTGTAAGTGCAATGCACACAAACTATCTATTTCTAGACGTAGGGTATTTGGGGGGGCCTGGGAGGTGGCGGAGGAATCTGCGTGAACAGTATATCGGCTGTTAGCGTATATATTTCGTGTGCCTGTGTGTCAGATAACTGCAGGAAACCGAGCGACACAACTGACATATTGGCACAGGTTGAGCAGTGACTGACACACTGTTTACAGCAATCACAATTCTGAGCCTGTTCTTCATCTGTTGCTGACGTTTGCTGATTAGTGTGATTCATCTCTGGCATTTCAACTGACATATCCTCATTCGCACAATGGTCTGCTGACATATCAACAGGCATCGCCAGGGCGCGCAATGGCAATAGCATGACCATTAACACGAGTAGATTCGCCAGAATTGATTTGAATGACAGTCTCATCAGCTATAAATAACAGAATAATTCACTTGAAACAATAGTTTACCAGTTATCTGTGACTTAGTCTTATAACAGAAAGTTCCCTTAAATGAAGATTGTGTAGTAATAACGTTTGACGAGGCAGAAAATTCCCCTATTTTTAAAAAATATTTTTTCGCGGCAAAAGCCCTGTAGGTTGGGTTAGGCGTTTTTTGCCGTAACCCAACATTTTCGAACATAGAACCATGTTGGGTTACGCGGAGTTTATCCCGAGCTTGCCGAGGGGCTAACCCAACCTACATACCCACTTAAAGTTCCGCCACTACCTGCCCGGACGCATTTTTCGCCTTCTGCAATGCGACATCGACTGATTCACCCCGCGCCAGCACCACACCCATACGCCGGTGACCACTGACTTCGGGTTTGCCAAATAATCGAAGTTGCGTGTCCGGTTCAGCGAGCACGCTTTCCAGACCGCCAAAAGCCACCTTGCTGGACTCGCCTTCAACAAGAATTACACTGGATGCCGATGGCCCGTGGAAATGAATATCGGGTATTGGCAGCCCTAAAATTGCCCGTGCGTGCAGTGCAAACTGGGATAAATCCTGTGAAATCATGGTGACCATGCCGGTATCATGAGGCCTGGGAGATACTTCACTGAAAATCACCTCATCGCCTTTGATGAACAATTCAACGCCGAAAATTCCCCGTCCGCCAAGTGCATCGGTTATTTTGATAGCAATATCCCGGGCGGATTCGAGTGCCTGTTGATTCATTGCCTGTGGCTGCCATGACTGTCGATAGTCACCATCGATCTGCACATGACCAATCGGCTCGCAAAAACTGGTGGCTGTCTCATGTCGCACGGTTAACTGGGTAATTTCATAATCAAAATCGACAAAGCCTTCAACAATCACTTTACCGGCACCGCTGCGCCCGCCTTCCTGCGCCATGTTCCAGGCGGCATCGATATCCGACGCCTGCTTGACCGTGCTCTGCCCTTTACCGGAAGAACTCATAATGGGTTTCACGACGCAGGGCAAACCAATTTCATCAATCGCTCGGTCAAATTCTTCGCGTGTTGCAGCAAAACGGTAGGGTGATGTTTTTATGCCGAGTTCTTCCGACGCAAGCCGGCGTATACCTTCGCGGTTCATGGTGAGTTTTGCCGCGCGTGCCGTGGGAATTACTGTAAAACCTTCAGCCTCCAATTCTAATAAAGTATCAGTAGCAATCGCTTCTATTTCTGGAACTATAAAGTCCGGCTTTTCTTTTTCGATAACGGCACGTAATGCATCACCGTCGAGCATAGAGATCGTGTGACTTCTGTGTGCCACCTGCATGGCTGGTGCATGGTCATATCGATCTACCACAATCACTTCAACACCCAGTCGTTGAAGCTCGATAACAACTTCTTTGCCTAGCTCACCGCCGCCACAAAATAAAACCCGGGTGGCCGATAAAGATAATGGAGTTCCTATGCTTGTCATCAATTGTATCCAGTTAAAATTAAACCAGCCGCAACAAACTGAAGCGGCACTTTATTGTAGGGTGGGCATTGTCCACCATCACCCACGTCGGGCAGTGCCCGACCTACGGACTGACACCACCGTAGCCGGGATAAGGTTTTGTCGTTCCCGGCATTTTCCGGCAGTATCACCCTGCCTGCAACGTTCCTTATGCAGGCCTGCTTCTTGTCATTAGCCTGTAGGTTGGGTTAGGCGTTTTTTGCCGTAACCCAACATTTTCGAAACCGTAACCATGTTATCTCGTTCCCACGCTCCCGCGTGGGAACGCATAGTATGTGAACCCAGGCACAGGTTCCCACGGAGGGTTGTGGAAACCAGAAACCATCACCCACGTCGGGCAATGCCCGACCTACGAACTCGCAGTAACGCTCTTATTATTCAGCATAATTATAAGGCATACTCCACGCATGACAGAACTTGATCTCAGCGATTTCAAAAAACGCCTGTTAAAACACCAGAGAGAACTGCTGGACGTTGAAGCTTCAGGCGAACAGGCCAGCAAAATTGTCGAACTGGATCAAACCACGGTGGGCAGACTCTCCAGAATGGACGCCATGCAGGCACAGGCGATGTCGCTTGAAATTGACCAACGGCGTAAACAGGAGTTACAACGCATCAATAATGCGCTCAAACGGCTAGAAAAAGGTAATTACGGTTACTGCCAACACTGTGGCGAAATAATTAACCCGCTACGCTTAAAATTTAGTCTTACTGCCACCCTGTGCATTACCTGTGCCAACGAGCTTACATAAATCTGTAGCTACGTAACCTACCCTACAGGGCTGCTAAAAACTTTAAAAGCTATTTACCACAGAGGACACAGAGGTTTATTTTGTTAGCGACGCCGTAGGCGTAGCTAACAATAAAAAGCCTTTCTCTGTGCCTCTGTGGTGAAAATTTTTGACCTGGTTTTTGAACTAATAAAACAGACCGTGGGTCAAATTACGTATGAAATTGCAGAGTTAAAACACTAATCGAGTGACAAAAACAGTGAACAGGTAATGTCAAACACATGGCGCGTCAAGTCAATTTAATTCCCCCTGAATAAGCAACAATACATTCACGAAATACAGAATCAATCATTAAGAATGGTATTTTATCGGAGAAAATCAGGTGAGTTATACCGCAATGTTTCTGAGCAGCCTGCTGCTTACAGGCTCGACAATCTGGGTGCTTTTTACCTCAGGTATGTTCGTGTGCAGTTTGTTCGGCAAGGATCCAATGGGTGTCCATAAAGATTATCCGGGCAACGTGGTGGCCTGCGCGTTGCCGTTGGCCACCTCATCAGTAGTTTGGTCTGCTATTACTTATCTCTGGTGGTCTTTGCAGGCCTGAGTAATGTAACAGACCAGTATTTCGGCAAGCTTATACTGCAGTGCCATGGACGGCGTTTTTATTTCTATTGGGTGTAACGAATAACGTTACTCCAGGCGCTTAATTCAGGGAGCCAGGGTCTAAAGGGGCGTGACTATCTATTTTTCAGGGACTTTGGTCAATTTATACTTTCTTCCACAAGTGAATTACAAAATGGCAGCCAATGTTGTCATCCCGAGCGAGCCCGTTTTTTGGGTGACGAGGGATCTCCTGGCTATCAGAAGATTTCTCAGTCGCTTCGCTCCTTCGAAATGACAACTCTGCATTTTTCGAACCATATGGCGGAAAGCGAGAGATTACTCGGGCAGCCTGCGTGACTACAGAACACAAATAAACTACCCCGCAGCAAGCTGACGGGGTATTAATTGTAGGTGCGACTAAATCGCCAGCAGCGATTTGAACGAAGCCCCGAAGGCGA
>QIHT01000224.1 GCA_003229115.1 Gammaproteobacteria bacterium
TTATTTTTCCAGGCGGAGTTTATGCCGAGTTATCCAGGAGATGATTAATGGTGAAACAACAACTTATTTCTCTTAAGGCAGTGCCATTCGAGACGTAGCGATTATTGATTAACCAATATTTGATCAACTTTAAATTTCTACGGTTTTTTCAATTATCGTTATTTATAATCTTTACTTATAGTTTTAAATTTTTTCATTAGCTCCTGACATTTTTCTATGGGTGCTTCACACTCACTAACAATAACGATTTCATGTATATCATTATTTTTTTCATGGATGGTTTTTTTGATTAATGCAGGTGTAACGTTGTCTTCATCAGGCGCTAGAAACCAGTACACACGATTGCCTTTCTCTGTTAGAGAGACAATTGACCAGCCATCCTGGTGACTAATTGATGCTGCAGTCTTATTTTTTATTGCTTCGAATGCGCGGTACACTGAAGGCTCGTCTACTTTTACAGCATTGTCTGCCACTAGAATGCCGGGGCTTAACAGTAAGATTGTGGTGAAAATGTGTGCTGGTTTCATGATAGTTCATCTAAAGTGAATCGGAGAATATTATATGACAGGCAATGATTCAAATAATAGTACAGAAAGAGGAGGGAGGGTAAGTCTGGGCCTGATATTAATTTTCGCAGAAGATTGAGGAAACCCGGATGGATGCCCATGTGGGTTAATTTCCATGAGTATAACGGATACTTTTAATTATTTAATTCATTGATTTTCTTTTAAAGCATCTAGCCGTTTGTTTATTTTCTCGGTCAATACCAGATATTTTTCTTCAGGCATGTAATGTGCTATTTCCTTAAGCGCATAATTTGCTATGTCAACATGCATTTTTGCATTACGACTATCACCCCTGAATGCGCATTGTATAGATGCATTGATATGATCCCACACGCTGCTCTTAAGTTTTTCTTCAATTCCCGGGTGCAATTCAGTGCCTTTTTTTCTTGTTTTGAAATACCTTGAAAGTTCTCCGACTTGTTTTCTGTTAAGCTTGAATGGATTATGGCTAGTGTATTTTTTGTCTAAATTGAATGGATAGGTAGTATGCTGACTTTTTGGCGTACACTTGTTAATTGCTTCGCTCTCATAAACTGGATGAGTAATAGAATTCGATATTTTATTTTTTTCTTTTTCTATAACAATGACATTATCAACATACTCTAATAACGATGCTTTAATGTCTGCGGCATATGACTTTTTGCTATGATTCATATGCCTGTGATAGCCATCCATCCGTTTGTGCAATAGCATTACGGCAATCTGGTTATAAAGATGTCGCAACTCGTCAAGAAGATTCCTTAAAAAATCAGATACACTCATAATAGCCACCTGAATTCAGAAATTAACTGGAAAGAAAGCCGCCTTTCCAGATACATAATCTCAAAATATAAGGGTGTGATTATTGACTAGAGTCAATCAACTAGAGGAAAACAGGGACGAAAAAAACTGGGCTGGGGCTAAAGGGATAGTCCGCATACACGCAGTCTGTTTCAGTATGTGCGCTTGCAGCAGGCGACGATTTGTGATTTTCAGTGACAAACGATAATCATTCTCGGATGATTACGAATGGACGGTCGCACGACCTTTTGGACGTGCGACCGGAAGATTTATGGTTTTTTTGGTGTCTGATATGGCACTTCTTTCTGGAAAGATTCCCAGGTGGTTTTATAGCCGACAAAAAACGCTCCTTCTGTAATTTCCTTCTGGGTAGTTGTCAGAAGGTGTGATTTGCCTTCAGGAACTTGTGGTCTGGTTTTGGGTCCGGATCCGCTCATAATTAACCTTTTTCTAAAAATTCGTGACAGCCACCGCAGGAAATTGCAGCTATAAACTATCTCGATATCCCTGCCATTTTACATCTTTTGGAGCGGAAATATAACAGGATATTTATAAAATATTGGACTAACAGGCCTCTGGATTAAAAGTAACTGTCAAAGTGGGGATTTATAGCGGCTATCTTCTCACCAATAACTGATTGATTTTAAATGCCTGCGTCCTTTTTAATGCTTTTAATTAGTTATTGCCGGATTCTTTTTCAGAACTTTTTTCTTTCGTTTGTTTGTTAATGGTATTCATGAAATCACCCCAGTCATCTTTGGCTTCTTTTTCCTCAACTGCTTTTTTTTCTGCTTCATGGTCAACGCCTTTGTCTTCTGCACCGGATTTATATGGGCTGCCACCGCCGTGTGCAAATGAATTTTGGTAGCATGCTATATTTAGAATAAGAAGCAGTGAAACTGGAAGTATTTTATTCATAATGGTTTTCGAAAGACCCTGTAAGAAACAAGGTCAATGGTATCATATTCTACCGATGCAGCTTTTATTTTCAAAATAACCCGTAACGTACCGCTTCGCTCTACGTTACGGGCAATTTATCTATGCAGTTACTTTACGACGCGCAAAGCCGACTATAAACACAAGACCTGAACCAAACAACCAGACAGCTGCAGGAACTGGAACGACACCGATGTTGTCAGGGGAAATGTTAGAAGACAAGGTGAACGGGTCACCAATGCTTGCGTTTGTAGCGCCACAGCCACTGGATCCGCACATATCAAATTGGCTAGTACCACGAACAAATACATCATATTCGAGGAGCTTGCTTTCGCCTGAATTCAGCAGGCCGAGAAGAAGAGTGCCATTGTAGTCACCCCAGGAATATATCGCCTCGTTGCCAGCTTCAAAACCACCGCCCGGGGTGTAGATTCCATCCAACGAAGTGCCTGTTTGCTGCAGAGTTGAAGTATTTGTGAAATCGTTGGCACCAGCGGTTTGGCGCAACACTGCACCGCTCTGAAACAATTCAATGCCCCCGAAACTAATCGAAATACCGTACTCGGCCTGGAGAAACTCGCTTCCTTATTTATGTCGGGTGCTATTCAGATGTCTTTGGCTTGATGGTTGAAATCATAATCAAATCACGAACAAAGCTGACCACTTCATCACCCCAGATATCGTTGTGATCGCCAATGAGTGTTTTGTTCACATAAATGTTCAGGTAAGGATTGAGTGGATGCGTGCGATCCAGATGCTGCAACTCGACTGATTCAAACATCAAAGTTGATGACGGTTCCTGGCTTGCCCAGTTCTGTTGCAGGGTTTTGTAATTAAAGTCGGCTGAACGTTTTGTCAGGTGTGTTGCGGGTGACAGGTAATGTGTGCGGAAGGGTTCAAAATGACCGACGGTGCTTCTATCGGCGGCGCCTTCATTCAGCGGCATATCCTGCTCGCCGTCCTTATTGCAGTAATGACGCTTTAAGGTGCCATGGGTTTCAAACAGGGTAGAAAAGACGCGGCCTGTCGGAAATACAACTTTTGTAGCCCAGTCTGCTTCCGAGGTCAGGATAGCCATCTTGGGTAACTGACTGTGGGAATACTGGCGACAATCTTGCTGGGATATGTCATACGTCGATGTATAACGCATTGCCTCAAAAGCAGGGTTGAGTAATACCACCAGATCGCCAAAGCCCTTGGCATCTCCCTGCGAAGTTTTGCCTGCACGGCTATCAATGAAACGGTCAGTGAGGATGTGATGCAGCGCTGTTGAGACGATTGCACCACCAAAACTATGGCCCAGTACTACCAGACGGCTGTTATGTTTGTCTCTCGATTCTTCTGTCGTGCCAGATCTGACGTTGACGATTTCCTCCAGTTTGAGAAAAACTTCTGCTACGCCACCGTTACCTACATCGTGCGCAGTATTTTTACGTTCCCAGAATGTCAGGTTGTTCACCCAGGGAATAGTGAGTGAATCACCACGCCAACCGACGTACATCCCCAGAACTGTGCGTACTGGGTGACCATCGTTGCGGCTATCGGCAGCTTCAGCTCTGGCAAGGCGGTTCAATAGATTGCGAAAGTCCTTAACATTGCTGTCGTCAGGGTTTGCGTTATGGTGCCAGCCATGGACAAAAACAATTAGCAGGACGTCTTGCCTGGCGGCAATCGAATAGAAGTGTTTTAGTACCTCTTCCAGTTGATGGCGATCTCTTAACTGGCCCTGATCATCAAACTCTACAAAACCGAGATGATGTTCCTGATCTGTATCATCTTTGTAGTGTTGAATGGCGGACTTCGAACAATCGCCTGGTTTGCTGTATTTGCATTCTTCCAGCTCGGTTCGGTAATTGTCATTTGATGCGCAACCAGTTAATGCTGTAATTATGGCTACCATGGCAGTCATCAAAATAAAAAATAGGGTGTTTTTTAGCATTGGCTCTCTCCCTGATTATTGCCGGGTATCTTCCGCTTTTTTGTCGAATATGCAAACAGAATAATGTGGCACAGCATGAAGTGTACTGATCTCGACTAATGGCTGTATTGACAACAGAAGGCCAGTATCGATTGACGCCTGATTCCCAATAAATTTCCATAATTTTTGTCTGACTTTGTAATGCACATAGTAAGTTAGACTGGCACTTATTCCAGTTTTGTAATAGAGAAAAAATTGAGTTCAATCGCCTTCAATAACAGTACGTAGGTCGGGCATTGCCCGACACGGGTGATGGTGGGCAATGCCCACCCTACGTCTCTATCGCTCGCAATGACGCAATTCTGTCTTTTGGTGCTTAAGTAAGTACTATTCGTGTCAGATACCAGTTTTTGTTTGAGTTGTCGAAGAATCAATTGAAATCGGCAAGTTCCAGGCTCGATTGATGTCTGATCCTTAATAAATTCCCATAATTTTTCTCTGACTTTGTTACACACCTGGTAAGTTAAACTGGTGTTTATTCCGGTTTCTCCATAGAGGAAAAATTGAATCCAATCTCCTTCAATAACAGTTACGCCCAGTTGGGCGGTGACTTTTACGTTAGAACCACACCGTTGCCTGTTTCGAACCCCGAGCTGATTATTTTTAATCATAGTCTTAGTAATGAGCTCGGGCTTTCAGGCACAGGTCTGGATTCTCCTGATGGGGCGGCCGTATTTGCAGGTAATGTTATTCCCGATGGTGCCGAGCCTCTGGCAATGGCTTATTCGGGTCATCAGTTCGGTCATTTTAATCCCCAGTTGGGTGATGGTCGTGCCATCTTGCTGGGTCAGGTGGTTAGTCCTGATGGCGCTCAGTTTGATATACATTTAAAAGGTTGCGGGCAAACAGCTTATTCACGCAACGGTGACGGGCGTTCTTCACTTGGCCCCGTGTTGCGTGAGTACCTGGTCAGTGAGGCTATGGCTAAACTGGCTGTGCCAACCACGCGTGCATTAGCCGCTGTAACCACGGGCGAAGAAGTTGCAAGAGAACAATTATTGCCCGGTGGTGTTATTACCCGCATCGCGACCAGTTTTGTGCGCGTAGGTACATTTCAGTATTTTTCTGCGAAAGGCAATATTGAAGCAATCACCAAACTGGCTGATTATGTTATCGAACGAAATTATCCTCAGGTTAAAGATAAACCTGATCCTTACCTTGCTTTTTTAGAAGCGGTGATTAACAGGCAGGCCGGTTTAATTGCGCAGTGGATGCAGTTTGGTTTTATTCACGGTGTGATGAATACCGACAATATGTCTATTGCAGGCGAGACTATCGACTATGGCCCTTGTGCATTTATGGATGAATATGCGCACGATCGAGTGTATAGCTCTATTGATCGTCGCGGACGCTATGCTTATAACAACCAACCTTCTACAGGCTTGTGGAATCTAACTCGCTTTGCAGAAACACTTTTGCCTTTACTGGCGGAAGATGCCGATGCCGCCGTCGAGATCGCGCAGGAAGCATTGAAAAAGTATGTTGGTTTGTATGAGGGTTACTGGCTGAACGGGATGCGAGAAAAAACAGGACTGACGACTAGTCGCGGCAAGGATAAAAAACTAATTGATGAACTGTTTGAGCTGATGGCAACCAACGAGGCTGACTTCACGCTCACATTTTATTATTTGTCAAAGTTGAAGCTTGATTCACCAGAGGAGGATAAAAATCTGCGTGACTTGTTCAAACACCCTGAACAATTTGATGACTGGGCGCAGCAATGGCGGGAACGTTTACGCCTGGAGGATTCTGATGATGAGACACGTTATGCGAAGATGCAGGCGGTGAATCCTGTGTATATCCCCAGAAATCATCAGATAGAAGCTGCCATAAGAGCGGCAGAGGATAATGATGATTTTTCAGTGTTTCATGACTTGCATGAAGTATTGCAAAAACCTTATGAGTTGCAGGCGGGGAAGGATGTTTATATGTTGCAACCCAAACCTGATGAAGTTGTACAACAGACATTTTGTGGAACCTGAATTTTTTAAGTAATCCCTATATGTTTAACGTGCCCATTTTTTACAGTTTTAGACGCTGCCCATATTGCATGCGTGCACACATGGCGCTGAAATATACTGAGCTGAAAATTATTCTTCGCGAAGTTGAATTGAAACATTTACCAGTGGAAGTGCTGGCTGTTTCTCCACACGCCACGGTACCGTCATTGGTCATCAATGAAAATAAATACATGGATGAAAGCTGGGATATTGTTAAGTGGGCAATACAAAAAAATGATCCGGATAACTGGTTGGGGGAGAATAATGAATATCTACTGGGCGCAGAAATGCTGGTTGAAACCAATGACTACTCATTCAAAAATGACCTCGACCATTACAAGTATGCAGACCGTCATCCTGAACATCCGATGGAATATTATCGGCAGCGTGGCGAAGAATTTCTTGAAGATCTTAATGCAATGCTTGAAGAGAATAAGTTCCTTCTCGCGGAATCCATCACCATTGCTGACGTTGCTATATTCCCGTTTGTTCGGCAATTCGCCATGGTCGACAGGGACTGGTTTGATAAAGCCCCGTATCCTGAGTTACAACGCTGGTTTGACATCATGCTTGAAACCGAATGGTTCAAAGAAGCATTTATGAAGCATGAAATATGGGCGTCAGGTAATGAGGAAATTTATCTCTGATTAAAAAAAGGGGGTAAAATCCGGGTGTGAATTTTTTTCGTGTCTGTCCCCGGGTTTCCTGATGGTGTTGAGCATCACTCATCTCCAGTTCTTTACTATCGACTCCTTTATATTGCCTGTTTCAGGAACTCACCAGGCAATTATCAGGTCTTCTATAACACACCCCCGGCCAGGGCATGTTGAAGAATGAAAAAAAATAATGTTTTTGAAAGAGAAAACCTGCCTTCTGGCGTGTTTTTTATTTTCAAAATAACCATTCTATTTCTCACCGCGAGCTTATTGCTACCAGGGTGCAGCTTTCTGCACACATCAGAAATGGAGCGAAAGCTGATGTATCATTCTTTACCTGAGAAGCCTGCATGGCTCTCAAAGCTGCCTACGGATCTGGATTATTTTTTTACTCTGGGGATCAGTACTAATGCACCATCTTTACGACAGGGCAGGTTGTCTGCAGCCCATGATGCGGCAGTCGAGGTCAGTAACTATCTGGGCATAAAGGCCAGTGCACGCTTCGAAGTGGAAACCACGGAACTAACGACTCGCATCATCAACGAAATGAAGGTGACTACCTCTGCCAGGCTAGAGCGGTTCAGTTTGAGTCAGATGTACTATGAGGAATTCCATCATGCAGGTGCCGAAGAAACGGCTAATGTTTTTGATGTATATATCCTGTTGCGGATTCCGATAGCGGAGCTTCAGCTTGAACAGGAAAGGCAAAAGCTGAAAAGAGGCGCTATTCTATCCGAGGTAAAAGCGACCAATCTGGAAGCACAGGAACATTTTCGAGCGGGTAATTTCCCACTGGCCTGGCAGAAGTGGGTGCTGACAATGCGTCTGCTAGATGAAGAGGTAGGAGATAGCGTCTCTTCTTTGCAGGTATACAAAACTTTGCTGACGGCTGTTGAGGGAATTAACCTGTCGATTGCAGGCAAGGACAGCTCTGATAAAAGCGCTCAGATAAATAAACGACCTTCCACCGTTACTGCGCGGGCTGTGTTTGTTGGTGAGAATGGAGATTTCCCCTTAAAAGGACTTCCTTTGCGTTTCCGCCACGCGAAAGATAAAGAAACCGGCAAAATCAGCAAGACCGATTTATCTGGTCGAGTAAGCTATTCTTTCGCCGCATCGGTTAAAAGCGGGCTTGAGGTTCGGCTGGTCATGTCTCCGTACGCGGTTGACCGGGTGGGTCTTTCTTCAGAATTATCACAAAAAATCGATTTCCTTGAGTCGATGCTTGAAGAAAAAATAGTGCAATACGGATCGGTCACTTTTGCGAAACCTGAAAAATCTTTTCAGGGTACTGTGCTGATGGGTAAAGAGAGGACTTCATCTTATACAGGAGAGAAAAGTCTTATTAAGGTGGATATAGCCTCCAATAATCCCTATGTTCTGATGGGTGCCGGAGAAAAATATTACCTGACGATGAAAATTGATATCATGCCCGCGCAGTCAGAAAGCATAAGGCGAGCTCCGCTTAATTTATCTGTTGTTATCGACAAAAGTTCATCGATGAACGAAGACGGTAAGATTGAATACACCAAAAAAGCCACCGAATTTTTAATTGACCATCTCACTTCTCAGGACTATCTCTCAATTGTTGCTTATAACTCCGAGGTGGAGGTGGTTGTACCTGCAGGGCCAGTTTCATCTCAGGACTTTCTGAAACATCAGCTTACCGAGATTGATCCAGATGGAATGACCAACCTCAGTGGCGGGCTTTTTGAAGGCTATGCTCAGGTCATAAAAAATGCCAACACAGACAGGGTTAATCGCATACTTCTACTTTCTGATGGCAGAGCCAATCAGGGCATTACTCACAGTGAAGGGTTGACTCCCTACACTAAACAATATGGAGAAGAAGGCATAGCAGTCAGTGCTCTGGGGGTGGGGCAGGACTATAATGAAGAGCTCATGATGGGATTGGCAGAGACCAGTAACGGTAACTATTACTATATAAAGGATCCGGAGGACATCCCGGAAATCTTCAGTCAGGAACTTACCCGCCTGGTCAATGTGGCTGTGCAGAATGTACTTGTTAGCGTCAAGCTCAAGCAAGGTGTTCATCTGGCCAATTCTTTTGGCCATCCCTATTCCCGGACTTCACAGGATGAATATCAGTTCAGACTCGGGGATATTAATTTTGGCGGCCGAGGTATTTTGCTGCTGGAGCTAAAAATGCCTCCGAAAGAAGAAGGTGAAATGAACCTGGCCGTGGTGGAAGTGAGTTACGATGATGTGGCTGTAGAAACAAGGGTAAAAGATACCAAACAGATTTCAGCAACTTATACCCGAAACGCCAGCTTGATGGCATCTTCCAAAAATCTGGA
>QIHT01000064.1 GCA_003229115.1 Gammaproteobacteria bacterium
AAACATTTTGAACATGAGGTAGAAGAGCTTCATGAATCAAATACTTTGCACAACCACGATGAGAAAATTAAGAAAAAACTGGGGTACCAGTTATATCTTGAGAAGCATTCCCATCGATCATTGAATCATCCTCTGCATCCTTCGGATTAAAGGCAGATGAACGGGTTCGAAGGGGTTATATTTTGATCAATATTTCTAACTGGCACCAGTTAGTTAAAAAATAATTCCTCCACCTCCATTGTTGCAGGAGTATAGTAATGAGAGTAGCGCCCAAATGTACTGAAAAAGGAGTAATTATCATGTTTGCGACAACTTTTTTGAATACGATAAAACTGTTTTTAGTTCTGGTTTTTCTCTTTGCGGCATCACCCAGAATAACCCTTGCTGATGATGACTTCGCCAAAGTGGTTTATCACGCCGATTTTTCTGACTCGAAGCGATTCAGTGCCATGTTGCAAAATATTTTTAATATGACCACAACCTACGAAAATGAGATGATGGAATATGATATACGTATTGTTTTCCTGTCCAAAGGTATACGGTTTGTTACCAGAGATAACTTGAAAGGCACGCCTTTTGAGGCAAACAAGAAATTCGTAGAACAACGAGAAGATTTGTTTAAGCGGCTTAAATCACTGCAGGAGATGCGTGGAATCAAGCTGGAGTTGTGTGCCATCACGCAGGAGCTGATTGGGCTTGATAAGTCCACACTTATACCCGGAGTAACCATGGTCACTTCCGGAGTGGTACAAATTGCAAGCCTCCAGAGCCAGGGTTTCGCTTATTTAAAAGTTGAGTGAATTTGTTTGAGTAGTAGGGGCTGACCCACTACTGTCCCACAAACCTCCTCTCTCAGAGGGGGTTTGTGGGGCAGTAGTGAGAAGTGCCTGTTTTGTAAAGCTAAATCGATTCACTCCCGTATGTTACAAGCGGGTTAAAACGGCAGTATAGCTAGAGTGAAAAGATTGAGAATGTTTATCATTTGCATATTCATAATTTATGATTACAATGAATGTCAGTAGTTATGCCTGCTTATAACGGGCGCGTAAAATAAACACCAATGCGAGGTTTTAGCAATATAGAACTATACTATCTATAAGAATTATAAGGGGTAAAGCCTGGTATCCTGACAGCTGGCTGATGGTGTTATATGCGTAAATCGATTGCTGTAATCCTGTTCACACTGCTTTGGCAGCCATATGCTGCAGTAAACGCTCAGCAAGAAATATCCGCTGCGCCTGAACTAAGGTTAGGTGTCTTTCCAAGACGAAGCGCTGATGTCACTCAGGCTATGTTCCAACCCTTTGCTGAAGCTTTATCACGTGCGCTTAATCGCAAAGTTGTGATTGAAACCACCTACGACTTTGCATCATTTTGGGAAAATATCGCTAACAATAGTTACGACCTCGTACACTATAATCAGTATCACTATATTAAATCACATCGTGATTATGGCTATCGAGTCATTGCCAGGAATGTCGAATTTGGTCACGAAGAAATTGCTGGTTCAATTCTGGTAAGAAAAGACAGCAACATAGAAACCCTGCAGGATCTAAAAGGAAAAAAAATCATATTTGGTGGTGGACGCAAAGCCATGATGGCTTATATTGTGCCCACCTATTTATTACGACAGGCAGGTTTAAATAAAGGCGACTATTTTGAACAGTTTGCGTTAAACCCTCCTAAGGCCGCCATTGCGGCATATTACCGGCAAGCAGCTGCTGCTGGCTCTGGTCACTACACCTTAGACCTGCCGATTGTAAAAAAAGAGATTGATACCAGCCAGATGAAGTATCTGGCAACTAGTCAGAAAATGGCGCACCTGCCATGGGCCGTTAATAAATCAATATCTGACGAACTGGCTTTAAAAATCAGGGCGATTATGGTCGGTCTGATGTATACAAACAAGGGTAAAGGTATTCTTAAATCAATGCGCATTACAAAATTTCTGCCCGCAGTCGATTCGGACTTCGCGCTTCATAGAGGGATCACAAAAGCCGTCCTTGGCGAGGAACTGTAACTCGAATGAAACGCTCACCAAACGATTTTCTGAGATGGTATCGAACAATAAGTCTTAAGCAACGCTACCTGAATGCTACATTATTATTTTCAATCATTGTTATATCCGTAGCATTTTATGGTTGGCGATATGTCGATCAGGTGAGTCACCAACAACTGATACATATTGAAGAAAGAACGAAAGCATCAGGTGAAATACACGATGCGTTAAACCAGATTCGCATCATTGAAACAATGCTACAAAAATTTATAAATAACCCTGTAGAGCAACATGAAGACAACATTAGGCGTTCACTACATTTATTTGGCGCTTCCATAGAAAACTTACGATCAAATGTATGGATACAACAAGATCCATCGCTCACTGGCGTGGTAAAAGCACTAGGTAATGATAAAGTTAAACTGACTAATGTGGCAATGGAAATGATTGCTGTCAGAAAAGATGAGTCGCGGTGGATTCCAGCAATGCATGTCCTGGAATCACAGATGACAGATTACAATATCCTCTTCATGACAGAGCTCAATCTTAATATTTCTGACCTTGACGATGAGTTAAATACAAAAAACTCAATAAAAGTTTATAAGCTGTTGATCGAGTTGCGTCATTTCTGGACATTAATGGTTAGTGAGGTCAGATTAACCCTGTTAATCAGGTTCGGTGGTTTCTCAGTGGATCCAGCAACAGGAATCAAGGCGCGTAAGAACAACATAAAACTTTATCTTAGTCGTATAGACAGCATTCTTGTAGAACTGGAAATGCTGAAAAGCCCGGACATGGTGGACCGATCTTCCTTTGTGGAAATGCGGCGATTATTATCTATATGGACCGATGCACATAATAAAATATTTGCGTCAATATCGGATAGAGACTGGCGAAATGACATAGTAGTATTCCAGAACAAGGTGGAGCCCACTCTCAGTCAAATTATGCAACGTGCATCCAACCTGCAACTGGAACTTGGAGTGGCAACTGCAAAAAACATTGCCAACTTATCTACATTGGCTTTGGGACTATCAAATTTTGTGATCATACTTGCTATTTCGATAGCGCTCGTGTCTTTGCTGGGTTATTTTATCTTCCAACGCTCCATTGTAAGACCGATCCACCAATTCGGGCTGGCTTTGCAATCTGAAGCAAACGGAAAATATCGTGAAACAAAAAAATACATGGTTTCGGAAGCAGAAGAATTTAGAAATCTAATGCATGCTTTTGATGATATGCGTGAACAGATACACAGCAGACAATCCCACCTTGATCACATGGCGCACCATGATTCATTAACACTGTTACCTAATCGAGTGTTATTGCGAGATCGTCTGCAACTGGCAATCTCGCGTTCGCAGCGAAATAATACAGATGTTGGGCTCATGTTTCTCGACCTGGATCAATTTAAACAAATTAATGATTCCCTTGGTCATGACGTTGGTGATAAATTACTAAAACAGGTTGCTATAAGACTTAAGGAATGCATACGTGATACAGATACCGTCTCTCGGCTCGGTGGTGATGAATTTGCTATCTTGATAGAAGACGTCACTGATGTAGACCAGATGTCAAATATGGCACGAAAAATACATAAGGCTTTTTCCGTTCCTTACCTGATAGGCAACCATGAACTTCATACCACAACTTCAATTGGTATAGCCATGGCCCCGAGTGATGACAACACTGTCGATGCCTTAATTAAAGACGCAGACATCGCTATGTATCATGCAAAGGATCTTGGTCGGGGCAATTACAAGTTTTATTCTGGTGAAATGGCCGCCTATGTTGCCGAACACATGGTTCTTGAAAATCAGTTGCGTCACGCATTAGAAGAAGATGAATTCTTTCTGGTATATCAGCCTGTCGTCGATCTGGAGACTGACCGGATAGTCAGCACAGAAGCCTTGCTACGCTGGAAACATCCCAATAAAGGTGTGCTTGCACCTGATGCATTCCTGTCAATTGTCGAAGAAACAGGTTTAATACGCCCCATTACGCAATGGGTGCTTAATCAGGCCAGTCGTCAATATAACGAATACAAAAATGCCGGATTTGCAGATGTTCACATGGCAGTCAACCTGTCAGGTTCAATACTAAAAAATTATTCTGTACTGGATCTTGTGATTAATGCAGTTGAGCATACCAAAATAGATCCAAGCAGTTTAATCATAGAAATCACAGAAGACACGTTGTTAGAAGATCTACAGGGAGCCGAGAAATCTCTTGCCACGTTAAAGGAAATGGGTATGTGTATTGCGCTCGATGATTTTGGAACCGGGCAATCATCTCTCAGCCATTTACGCCTGGGGCCGATAGATGTTGTAAAAATTGATCGATCATTTATACGTGATATTCCTGAAGATAAAAATACCATGAAACTGGTCGATGCAATTATCGCTATGGCACACAAGTTGCAACTAAAAGTAGTTGCCGAAGGGGTTGAAACAAAAGAACAGATCGATTTTTTACGTTGGCATAAATGTGACTCTATACAGGGCTATTACTTCAGTAAACCAGTTGAAGGCAAGGATATAATCAAATTGTTGACCAAAGAAAAAATGATCGCAAACAGTAAATTTATAAAAAAGTCTTGATACGAGCTAAAGAGGAACGATTGAGCTTCTACCAATTTGGGAGAAGCTGAGGCCTGTTTTATAAAGCTAAAAGGATTTGTTCCGGTATGTATTTTAGTTTCTCTGGCCACACGCGCCATGTAACAACATGGCCGCACTGCGCCAGTTCCAGTTGTGCTTAGCAAAGCCAAAGCCTTTCTGACAAGGTGGGCGCTGAAGATGTGCTGAAATCAGCGCCCATGACTCGCATGAAACGAGCTATGTTGGACTTTTGCATAATTTCCCTCAGCAGTTAATTGTTTAAACTAAATTTACATTGCCTTCAAGAAATAAAGGATTAGCTTGCTTCTTTTTTTCCAAACTCATCTTGTTTTTGGTGCCGCAAGTGAGTAAGTAATGGAGGGCTAGTTTGTTTAAACGGGTGTAATGTAACTAGCGGGATATCGTTACCTGTTGTCCACTTTTCTAATCAATGATCTGCTGTACTCTATACGCCAGTGGTTAAGCTCATCTACTGGTAGTCCGCGTGAATATAAGAATCCCTGTCCCTTGTCACAGTCATAATTTCTGAGTTGTTTGGCGGTGATTGTGTTTTCAATGCCTTCAGCGGTAACGCTTAAACCCAGATCATGTGCCATGGTAATGGTGGCTTGCACAATGTGGCGATCATCATCGTTTTGCGTCATGTCAATGACAAAACTTTTATCTATTTTAATTTCTGTTACCGGCAGCTGGCGCAGGTAAACCAGTGACGAATAACCAGTACCGAAATCATCAATGATGGTACGTACACCCATGTCTTTCAGGGTCAGTAGAATATCGCGTGCCCGTTGAGGCTCCTGGATAATTGCGTTCTCGGTGATTTCCAGACTGAGGTAGTCCGCGGGCAAGCCGGCATCCGATAAAAACCCCCTGATTCGTTCAGGTAATGCGCTGTCCAGCAAGTTCTTGGGTGACAGGTTGACGGAAACTTCAATGGGCCGTTTTTCGTGATACCAGCGGGCCGCATCGTTAATCGCTATATCCAGTATGTGCGTTGTCAACTCGATGATGAAACCGCTTCTTTCTGCGAAGCTGATAAATTCGTTCGGGATTAACATGCCGCGTTCGGGGTGATTCCAACGCACCAATGCCTCGACACCTTCCAGCTCTTTTGTTTTTAGATTAATTTTTGGCTGGTAGTGTAGAACAAACTGGTTTTGTTCTATCGCCGTTCTCAGGTCATTACTTAAGGTCAGTTTTGAAGGGTCGGATTTATCATCACTGTATGTGTAGGTCTTGTAGTGTAAAGAGCTTTTTTTAGCTTCATACATGGCTATGTCGGCTTTTCGCATGAGCTCTTCCGCACTCTCGCCGTGTTGTGGGAAATTGGCGATTCCGATACTGGCACCGACATGCAGCGGTTGCCGGTTGACGATAAATGCGCGCGCCATCTCATCGATAATTTGCTTGGCAACACGTATTGCATCATGTTTGGCACCGAACAACAGCACAGCGAATTCGTCGCCGCCAAGTCGAGCGACGGTATCGGTTTTGCGTGTCACTTTATCCAGGCGAGCAGCGGCCTGCCTCAGTACTTCATCGCCGGCCTGGTGGCCAAGGCTATCATTCACGTCTTTAAAGTGATCAAGATCCATCAGCAGCAGGGCGAACGGGTTGTCTTTGCGATCGCTGGTCAGTACCGCCTGTTCCAGTCGGTCATCCAGTAAAACCCGGTTGGGTAAAGTGGTGAGTGAGTCATGTAGTGCCTGGTGCTCCAGTGCTGATGCCTGTGCCACCAGTTCCTTGCGCATCAGGTCGAGATCCCTGGCCAGGTCACGCACATCGGTGACGTTCGACCTGATATCCAGATCAGCCTCGGCATGTCCATGACGAATACGCCGCGAGGCAATGCGTAGCTTATTTAAAGGTATGGTTGTTCGATAGCCAATATACGCAACAAGCAGCAGACTAAGCATAAAATAAGTCAGCATGATGATGCTGACATTCCGGAACATGTGATTGAGTTGTTCGTTTAACGGATATTCATCATAGCCAATACGCAGCGCCGCAGTGGTTCCCAGAGCATGAAACTCAATGGGGACGGCAATGAAGTAAATGCTTTCATTGTGCTGGCCAAATTCGAGGTCTTCAATGAAAGTTAACGAATCATCATTTAATATAATCTGGTTCTGGATAACCCGTCCACTGGGTAAAGCAATTTCAGCATATAACACATCTCCCGCCAGCATAATGTCGTCGAGCAGGCCAATGATGATATCCGGGTCAGCGATGGGATCGATGGGTGCAATGGTGGTGGCGAGCAAGCCGGCACTGGAGCGTGCATTACTGATGAATTGTTGTTTTAGACTGCCACTGGATAGACTGTAAACCATCCACAGTAAAGCCGGGATCAGGACAATGTGTATTAACGAGGTTCCTGTCAGCAGGCGTCCGGAAACACTGGAGACACTTCGCCGAATAGTCTGCAGGTTTACCATAGTTGTTGCACCACCTGAACGCCTTCGATTTTGGCGGCGAGATTCGGCACCATAAACGTTATGGCGTTGGCATTGTTTTTCAATTCACTAATAAGTAGTACGCGTTGTTTATAGCTGGAAGGGCGTTCACCGCCATGTCTGAAAACTCTTGTCACCAGCTTTCGGTTATAACTCTGTTCTGACATGAACATGATTTTCTGTAAAAAACTCTGGTAGATGGTTTCGTTAGACTGGTTTATCAATGGTTCAAACCGTTGTTCGCCACGAGTCACCGGATAACCGAGATAAAGCAGCCTTAATTCTTTGTTAGTGAATTTTTCCACTGGCGTTTCGGTTGCGGTAACCAGAACGGCATTATTTATTTCGCTGGCCTGCACATCTGCGAAGCAAAGAATTATTAGCAGAAGAGTAAGGGATTTATTCACGGAAGCAATGCGCTCCATTGAAAAACAATATGCGTGACATCGCTTGAAGCTATCTGGTCATTTCGAACTTCCAGGGTAAATGCATGGTTGCGTACCACGTCATAGCGCAAACCAAGCATTTCCCGGTTGTCGACAAATAACGGAAATAGTGCCAGGTAAGGGTCACTGCCGACATCGGAGGTGTCTTCGAAACGTCCATACGCGGTAAAGCGATGGTCGATGGCATACTCGGCCTGAAGATAACCGCTGGCAAAGTTGCCGTCAGACTTGGTACTGCCCGGTAGTGTTAGTGTGGAATCAATAAAAAATACAGCACCGAGCAGCTTGAATGGATTGTTGTCCCAGACACCAAAAGCTCCGGCCTGGATTTGTTCGATTTCATCGGTGCGCACGCTGTCGCCTTCCATCCTGGTGTAACCGGTGAATAATCCCAATTGTGTGTCGCTGGTGAAATCAGGTATATAGCGTGCACGCAAGGTCAGGTTTTCATGAGATTTTGTGGCACCGTATCGCCAGATATTTGCCGGCTCGAGCTTACCGTTCTCCATCGTGGGGCTGGCGCCGATTGCGATATCGAGAAACAGGTTTGAGCCTCCTTGCAGTGGTGCCCTAAACTCAAAAAGTGCACCAGTGACGTGTATTGGCATGATACCGCCATCATCTGAAAATTCGGCGATAGACGGACGGCTGATGCTGGTTTGCAGGTAAGTGCCATGATGTTGTGCCGAACTCCAGTAACCCAGCGGATTATGGAACCGGCCCAGCCAGGCGGTGGTGTTTTTGTTGTCGGTCCAGCCGATCTGCAAACGCTCAAATTCGTTTTCATCGTTATTCAGGAAGTATTCGACCAGCGCCAGTAAGGAGCCTTCCTTGTAGGAATAAAACAGGCCAATTTCTGGCTGATAGTTGATAGAGTCTTTGCCAGGTTGTGAACCACTTGAAATGTAGTCAATTTTTAACGCCGGGAACAGGAAAAAATCACCGGGAAAAGTGGTATCAGCAGCAGCTATCAGGCTGTAAAACCAGCACAGGAAGGCAACTACCAGTGTTGTTGTAGTGCGCACAGGCCGGGGTAAATTTGTTTGCATGAATAAAGTTCTTTTAAAACGACTTAGATGGAGTATAGGCAATAATAATAGAAGGAGACTGGCTTATTCGATAAAATCTGTCACTAGAGCAGGGCATGGCATGGTGGAAATATCAAGAAATCCTGAATCACCTCGCGCTTTCTCGTACGAATATGTTTTGCGCGATTGGCTTCCAGGTTAAACAAGGTGTGGAGTACCCTGTCATTGTTTTTTATTAATCACTGTGGGTGTAATACCCCGTGGCTTGCCAGGTAATCTGTAGGTGCGAATTTATTCGCACAAAACGACCAGATAGTGACG
>QIHT01000227.1 GCA_003229115.1 Gammaproteobacteria bacterium
TTCACTGCATCCGCCTTTAACTCAAGTTCACTTTTCCATTCATCTTTATTTTTTAAAATAATTTCTGACATTAAAGCAACAGGCACTACAGGGATCACATTTTTTATTTTTTTCGATATATCATTCGCCAGCTTTTCAACACAGACAAAACGGCTCTCCTGCTCCATTTGACTAAAATCTACCTTCTCTAGATGACAGTAATCTTTAGCTGAAACAGGCTTACCGAAATTAACACTGGCATAACCAAATCGCCCCCAGCGTTTTTTCCTGTTCATGAGCGCTGTTTTAAAGAAAAACAGCAAACTTGTTTTGATAACAAACCATTTACTGCGCCTGACTGCGTCAGAATTCAGGCGACGCACTAAACTTTTATCTTCTATCACCCGGTCGTAATTGATACCCACCGGCACAAACACAATATCCTTATCCACTTCAGGATGATAATCACGCAACATGTAATCCAGAAAACCCAGGCGTGGATCTCGCATAGTGCCATCTTTGGTTAAGCCGCCTTCAAGAAAAACCGCCTGCGTCACACCTGCACGGGTTGCAAGATTCACATAACGCTCGAGTACCCGGCGGTACAGAATATTACCTGAATTCCTGCGCACAAAAAATGCACCCATGTATTTAATCAGGGATTGCAGCGGCCAGATTCTCGCCCATTCACCCACCGCGTAGGATAAGGCGGTTTTTTCGGCCACCAGAAAAGACACCAGCATATAATCCATATTGCTGCGATGATTCATGACAAACACAACACTGGATCCCAATGGAATTTCTTTTAGCTGGTCATCATCAAAAAAACCTACGCGCACTCGATAAATCAAACGACTGATCTTTTTCGCCAACCAGTAACCAAACCTGAAATAAACGTAAGCATTAAAAGTAGGTGCTATTTCGTTGGCATAAGTAATGGCTTTCGCCTGCGCCACTTCGGCAGGCATATGATGTTCTTCTGCATAAGTCTTGATCGCTTCAACAACCTTGTCATCAAATACCAGCTGGTCTATTAATGCCTGCTTATGCGTCAACTGAAACGGACGGATTTCAATATCAAGACGTGTGTTGATTTCCTCAATCACACGATTTACGCGGCGTCGGAGATACCAACGCATACTGGGCAATAAAATGCGGTCGAGCACCATCACCGCGGCGAACACCGCGATGAGAATAAATATCCAGTAAGGTAGCGTAATCGTGCTGTCCATGAATCTCCTGTGGAGGATTATGCGCCATATCAACGGAAACTGACAAATCTGCGTTTACCCTCTACAATCTCCCCACTAATAATTTCAGAGATTCACCTATGAAACAGTTTGATGTTTATGGCCTTGGCAATGCACTGGTCGATATGGAATTCGAAGTCGAAGACGGCTTTCTTGACCTGATGCGTATAGAAAAGGGCGTGATGACACTGGTAGAAGAAGAGCAGCAACACCAGTTATTGACCCATCTGGATGCTTTTGAAGGTGAAAAAACCAGTGGTGGCTCTGCCGCTAATACGCTGATTGCGGTGGCTGCCATGGGTGGCTCCTCGTATTATTCATGCAAGGTTGCCGATGACGATCTTGGACATTTTTATCTGCAAGACCTGAAAGCGGCCGGTGTCGAAACCAATATGAACGGCACCCATGCCGACGGCGTGACCGGCAAATGCCTGGTAATGGTGACACCCGATGCGGAGCGAACCATGCACACTTTTTTAGGTATATCCTCGGATCTTTCTGTCAACGAACTCAATAAAGAACATATTGCCGCTTCAAAATACTGTTACATGGAAGGCTACCTGGTGACATCACCTTCGGCCAAAGAAGCCAACATAGAAGCACGTAAAACGGCTGAAGCCCACGGCGTTAAAACCGCCTTCACTTTTTCCGACCCGTCAATCGTGGAATTTTTTGGAGACGCACTCACTGAAACCATCGGTGACGGTATCGATTTATTATTTTGTAACGAAGGCGAAGCACTGACTTACACCGAAAAAGACCATATTGACGATGCCATTGAAGTCATCAAAACCTTCTCAAAGAATTTTGCTATTACGCTGGGAGCAAATGGTGCTGTTGCCTACGATGGCAACACACTTTACGAAATTGCCGCCACTCCCACCACAGCCATAGACACAAATGGCGCCGGTGATAATTTTGCCGGTGCTTTTCTGTACGGCATCACACACGGGATGTCTTACGAGGATGCCGGCAATCTCGCCAGCCAAACTGCCTCGCAGGTGGTAAGCCAGTTCGGCCCACGATTAAAACTTGCAGAGTATCAGGCGATTATTAGTAGCTTCAACACCTGAAGATCAGTTTACCGCAGAGGCGCTGAGACGGAGAGAAAACCGAAGGTCTATTATTAGCTATAATTACTCACACAAACAAAAATTTTTGCCGCGAATGACGCAAAAGACGCGAAGAAAAACGTAAAACTAATATGTCGTCATACTGGCTAAAAACATGCCCGTATGACGCTACAGTGGTGAAGAAATAAAGACCTGTAACGATGCGGTCATACAGGTCTATCTACCTAAATGCCAGACCTCCGGTAACCAATCAAAGGGGCTTTTCGGTAAACGTGATTTTATTTACAAACCATAAACTGATGAGCACGAATACCTGGTGGTGAACGCGCTATTTATCGGTTTGATGGCCAGGAGAAAGGTAAAACCATCAGGCGCTACTGGTCATCTGCCTGCACGACCTGTTCAATGAAGCCCCAGTGTACCACCGGTAAATATCGCCGTATTAGCCGCTGGGAACACGAAGACGTACTGGATGCTGTAGAAGCCAGAATCAATCAAGAGCCTGCACGAATGACAACAAGAAGAAACACGGCTGAACATCCTTTTGGTACTTTAAAACTATGGATGAGATATACACACTTCTAAACAAGAACCCTTGAACACGTGAGTACAGAGATGAGCTTGCACGTACTGGCTTATAATATGAAGCGCATGATAAATATGACGGGTATCTGCGTATTAATCGAGGCCATGCAGACGTAGGTCTGTATTTACTGTGTAAAAACACTACGGTACAACGCTTTATAAGCACGTTAGTGAGGTGTTTTTAGAAGGTGAATGGATGCACTATATTGATCATTGTTGAACTGGAACGTCTGACACGTTATTAAACAGCATCAGATAGATAATATTAAGGATCAAGAATTATATTTTGAGTTTTCACACAGTCTGGGCCATAAGCGGACTCTCTGGGTATTAGCAGCGTGGGTCTGTTCTCAATATCAGTGTAAGCCTGTACCTCAACTTTTAACAATGGATAAGTAAAAAATGTTTCAGTTACCTCATCTAGAGCCTGTTTTGCCTCACTAGTTAATTGGTCCGAACCCTCTTCAAACTGAATTGACTCAATCTGACCTTTAAATATAGAGCACCCCTTTTCATCTACAACAGTTCCCGTTTTGAAAGCTGGGCACTAATCCTTATCATCAGTGACAGCATCTAGAACTGGCACCACTGCCACTATGGCTGCTTCTTCAGACTCCTGTATTGACTCTTTTTGCACAGGCTGATCAGCAACAACTTTTTCTTTACGTACTTTCGCCTTTCGCCCAAAATATTTCACTATATTTAATGACACAAAAGAAGCGTCTTCATCATACGTTTCCAGCTCTGCTCGCAGCACCAGTGACTCTAGTAGAGGGTATTCAATGCCTGCACCATAAAACAACTGTGTTGCGTTTTTATTATTTAATGGGATATTAGATTGATTACGTATAGAGGCTATACCAGCTTTTACATATAGTACGAGATTTTTTTCATAGAGTTGATAATCGTAAATATTATATCGGCCACTCAAGCCAATAAACTGATACTCGATCTCACCAAATGTTTCCATTTTTACTTTGCCTAAATCGCTATAACCCAGCTCCACAAACAAGTCTTCTTTTATTTCATAACCCGCAAAAAGTTTAAATCCATTATCTGTATCGTCCTCAATAGTATATATCGTTCCACTGGTATCAGGACTAAGCTTTGACTGGCCAACGCCTGCACCAGCGTACCAACTTAATTCTTTTGTTCCTTCATCTGCGTTTACTGAAACACTCATTGAAGTAAAAAAAAACATTGATACTACAATCGCAATATATTTGGCATTACGTAACAATCTAAGCAACAGAACCGTTAACAGTATTAGTATATTAAATGAACCTATCCCTTTTAAACCAGTATCAACCTGGTTCGAATTCACAACAGCTGCGTCTTCAATGTCCTCTACGGTGACAGTAATGGTTTGTGCCGGGGTGTTAGAAAAGCCGTCATCAACAGTGACCTGTACGACATAGCTGTTATTGGCATCACTATCTGTTGGCAGCTCAAAATCTGGGGCCGTATTAAAACTAAGCACACCTGAAGACGTGATACTGAATGCACTAATATCGGCACCACCAGTTAACGAAAAGATCAAACCATCTAATTCAGGGTCTACTGCAGTCACAGTTCCTACTGCCGTATTACCTTCATTCAGCGTAAAGGCTGGCGCACTAGTGAAAACGGGTGCCTCGCTTACAGAATTATCCTGCACTGTAACAGTAATAAACTGCACGACTAGATTGGAGCCATCTGTCACCGTAATCTGCACGAGGTAGATGTTATTAGAATCACTATCTGTAGGCAACTCAAAGTCTGGTGTTGCATTAAAGCTAAGTACGCCTGAAGGTGTGATAGTAAATTCGCTAATATCTGCGCCACCGCTAATCGAAAAGATCAAAACACCTGTGTCAATATCTTGTGCCGTAATAGTAGCTACAGCTGGATCGCCTTCAGTAGGTGTGAATGTTGATACACTGGTAAACACAGGTGCCTCATTTACATTTTGCACCGTAACAGTAATTGTCTGCGTATCCGTCACGCCGCTCACATCTGCGGTAATCTCAACTACGTACGTGTTATTTGCACCGCTGTCTGCTGGATTTTCAAAGTCAGGTAAACTGACAAAAGTTAACTCTCCTGTACCGCTGTTAAGTGAAAAAGCCCCCTGATCTATGCCGCCGGTTTTGCTGTACACGATACTTGATGTTATATCATCCAGAGCAACCACCGTTGTTACACTACCTGTATTCTCATCAACATTAATAGCTGCAGTCGCACCACCTCCGTTGCTAGTAATAACCACCACATTATCATTCACATCAGTGACCGTGATGCTCATGGTCTTTATATCATTGACCTGGCCATCAGTAATTCTTACGTCGACAACATAAACATTATTTGTGTCGGCATCCAGCGCAATCTCTGCATCGGGTGCTGAAATAAAACTTAATACGCCGGTAGAGGGAGCAATACTAAATAAAGTCCTATCATCGCCACTGACAATAGAGAAACTTGTAGGTAAAGCTACTACTGCAGATGCAACAGTAGCTGCTATCGTTTGGTTTTCTGCTGCATTAGCCGCACCGGTTGATGTGATACTAAAGAAAACCGTCGCAGGTGAAGCTGCTGTTGCTGGATTAACGCCATCACTTGCAGAAATACTGTATGCGGGTAGCGAGTTAGAAACAGTATGCACAAATTGAATCTGTCCATTGTTCACCTGTTCCTGGGTAAAACTGGTTATGGCTACACCTGGATTAGTTATCAGCTCAAAGCGACCGTTTGCAAGCCCACTCACCGTTAATGTAATAGACGCAGCAGCTGTATCAGGGTCTACGTATCTTAATTGACTTGAAGTTAATATTAAAGAACCTCCATTCTGAATGGTAATTCTATTACTGCCTTCAAGTGGCCCACCTGTTGTTGGCGCACTGGGGTGTCCCTGCACATCAACATCAAGCCGGTAAGAGTTACTATTTGCATCACTATCTGCAATAAACAAGGTAAGTCCCCGTATACCTACCTCTCTCAATAAAAACGTATCCGTGTAATTTAGACTACGGACTAAAGCCTGTACGGCAGCAAGTGTTGCATCGGGTGTTGTAAATTGAATTTGCAGTGCGGTACCCACACCATTCTCGATGCTATTAATATCACCTATCTTATTACCTGCATAAAATACCTCTGAGCCAGTAACACGGATCTCTCCGGCGCCATCACCTACAGAAGTAATGCCTAATACCTCAAATTCACTATCAGCAAAAATGACCTGCAGTTTCAATGAGCCGCCATTTAGGTCGGTACTATCTGCGTCAGTTAGAACAGCATCCACTCCGTCATCAATTAATAGTGCGGTGGTAGCAGAATATATAACGGTATCGCCTTCTAAATTGGCCAATTGCGGCGCACTCGGGTCAACCACAATAAAAGTTAATGCCAGATAACTATTGGTTGTTAAGTCACTGGAATCAACGATTTCAATGGTCACCGGGTATGTGCCGGGATCCAGACCTGAACCAGTGAACCCAGGAGTGAATTCATAATTATTTTCAGTTGGCTCGGTTAATGTGCCACTTAAATCGCCCAGGCTGGCTGAAGTAATGGTTGATGTCGTACTTGTTACACCAAAACTAAAGGTATCGCCTTTATTCACTATGATGGTATTAGAGGATGGGATGCCACCGGTGGCGCTAAACTGGACGCCTGCCTTGTTCTGTAGATCAAGAATAAAATCAGCACCACTTTTTGACTTAACCGCACCAGTAGAATCGATATCTTCAGCAATAACACCGACGCTATACAATCCGGCCACTAGCGTACCTGACCCTATCCAGGTTACGATTCCCGTATTTGCGTTAATCGTAAAACCGACGGGGTTAGAACCACCCCCCATTTCTGAAGTGTTTGCCAGGCGAAACCTGATCTGATCAGCATTGGGGTCTGCGGTATTTACATTGAAAACAAAGTCACTCAGAACTGTTGTACCATCCCCTTCAATTTGTGGGATATCGTATAAAATAGGCAGGTCAATTTTTGATGCCAGGTTATCGTCTTTGAGAAAAATTACCGCCTGTATATCCCAGGATCCATTCGCATTATTTTGCAGGACACCTATCCGGCAACAACTGGCATAACTGATGAGATATTGGGTATTAAGATCAAGATCCTTTACCTGGAACTCTGTGGTTTTCAGATCATAGTTCCCTCCAATATTAATTATCGATTCACTTACTTGCGTAATAGTGCCGACACTTGGCGTAATATTGAGAGTGATAGCACTGTCAAAAGATCCCCATGCTGTTACAACCCTTATCGTTGCATCATTTCTTTGTCCGTCTGCATCCAGCTCTATATCCTGCCATGTGACTGAGCCACCACGAAAATGACTTGCACTTGCAGAAAACGAAACACCGAAAAAGAGCAGCAACAGCAAGAACAGATTTACATGACGCGATAAAGATAGATTCATTAGATTCCCCAGTTAATTTCGTTGACAACCAGACTATTTATATAGGTAATGATAATCATTATTATTAAGATTACTGTAGCACCAAAGTAGAAGAATTCCTTTAAATTTAATGGAATTACTGAAAGTTATTGAGCGACGGCAAGGTTTATCAAAGTAGAAAAAGGCTAACCATTACCCGGATCCCATCGTCCTTTTCGCGAAAAAGATTGAGACTATTAAGTTGTATAGCGTTTTCGCCACAGAAGTTCAAAACCAGTCAAGGCCTGGGACGAATTAAAAAACCCGATTTATTTTGGCAATGAAGCCTTTGTTGAAGAGATGCAGCAACATTCAAAGCTTATGAAAGTACTGCTCATGATGTAAAGGCTATGGGGAATTATTCTGAATTAGATTATTTCAAGGTTAATCGTATCATACAGGTAAGAAGCAAGAACCGGCCTTCTCTATTCCTGTTATTCAACTGCCTTCCTGGCAAAAAAACAATATTAAACTCATTTATTTTTTTCGGCTGATTCCATTTTATCAGACTGATATTTTAAATTAAGCTGCCATTCAGAAAACAGGAAAACTAGATTGCCGCGCTTAGGGCTTCGTTGCACTAAGCCCTTACAAGTCCACTCGCAATGACGGCAAAGGCAGGATGACAACATCCTATTCAATATTCACCAACAACTGATCAAACCTCAATCGTTCCCGTGAATCAAACAACCTCTTCGAAATCATATGCAACACCGCTACCACACCAAACCCCGTCCCTGCGGTTATCAAAAACATAATCAAAATTTGATACTTAACCGCTTCAATCGGTTCACTACCCGCAAGAATCTGCCCTGTCATCATGCCCGGTAAACTCACAATCCCCGCTGCTGCCATGGCATTGATAATAGGAATCATGCCCGCGCGCATGCTTTCGTGTTTTATTTCGCGTACTGCCTGCATCGCGGTTTGACCCAGCATCAAACGCTGCTCGATAATCGCGCGTTGTTGCCAGGCGGTTTGTACCAGTCTGTCCATACCGAGTGCAATACCGTTCATGGTATTACCCAATAACATACCCAACAACGGGATTGCGTATTGCGGGGTATACCAGGGGTCTGTTTTTATAATGAAAAGCAATGCAATTATGGTAATTAAAAAAGATGAAACAAATAGTGCAAAGGCACTGATACCAAAACCCCACCAGCCTTTTATTTTTCGTTTTTGCCGGGCAAGGATTTCCCAGGCGGCGACAGTTAACATAACCAGCATGATTAACAGTATCCAGGAAAGCTGTGCCTGCTCGAATACTTGTTTGAGGATTAAACCCACTAGCAATAACTGAGCCGTGGTGCGTAAAGCTGCAATCGTCAGTTGCAACCCGATGCCTAATTGCAGACGCACACTCAAACCTACCAGCGCCAGCACCAGTAATGAAGCCAGCATCAAATCATAAGCAGATAAGGAAATAAGATCGCCCATGCTAGTCCGTTACCTGTTCGAGACGACCATCAGACAAATCAAAATGTTTATTGGTAGAAACCCGCCGTAATTGCGCGTGGTTATGACTCACCCAAATTGCCATGGCGT